>JBDKSY010000284.1:0-5679 GCA_039680395.1 Anaerolineaceae bacterium
CTGCTCTGGCCACTGAGCTACCTCGCCATGCGGCAAAAAGTTTACTACACCAAACACCTTTTGTCAAACAAACCGGGCATTTAATTTTTCATTTTACAGGAAGAATTTGATATTCGAACCTGTAACCTGCATTCTCAACGATCGCCTTGATCTTCTGCCTGATCTCTTGATAATCGAATTGGTAAGAATAATCCTTACCAAAAAGTCTGGATTGCTCCTCGATTGTCCCCTGGCGTGAACCGCCAAACGTGTTATAAGTTTCTTTCTTCACGCCAAAACCTGATGACATATCACTATCAAAACCACCTCCTGTAGATAATCCCGAACCAGCTTCGATGAGGACTTCAGAGAACCTGACAGTTTTGCTGCCATCGTCAATACGCATTTTGCATGTATAGGTCAACTGTTTTTTCGAGAGAAATGCTTTTCGTTCGGCAATTGTTGCAGAAAAATCCCATAGTCCCTTCTTTTCGCCCCATTTGCCACCATAATTTGATAAAGCCTGCCTGATCGCATCAATCATCGCTGTCATTTTGTTTCCTTTTCATGGAAGATAATTTCTTGCCTATCAAAAAGTGACCTTAGCATCAAATCTATTTATTATTCGAGAAATTTACACCTTTTTCTTTCAATGAAATATAGTTACCAATCCCGCCAATCACAATATGATCCAACACATCTATTTCCAAATTTTTCCCTGCGGCAACCGCTCCATGCGTAAAACTGATATCTTCAGTGCTGGGGGTGGGATCACCGCTGGGATGGTTATGGATAAGGATGATCGAGGCACCGTTCTTGATGATGGCAGGGCGGAAAATCTCGGCATTCCGAACATTGGATGCATATAATGTACCGCGATATATCTTTTCTACAGAAATTAACCGTCCTCGTGTATCCAGAACCAGCACCCATAAATTCTCCTGCTGAAAGGTTACCATCTCCATCTCGACCAACCTGGCTACCGCAGAAGGGTTATTCAGCAGCGTTTTGGTGGAATAATCCTCGGCAGTGATCCTCTGCCCCAACTCGAGAGCTGCCATAATTTGAGCGGCTTTTGCTTTCCCTACACCCTTTGTACGGCAAAGGTCATGAAATGGAGCCTTATAAATTCCGTTTACCCCTTTTAATTCTTTTAACACCCTCTGCGCCTGTTGGACGGCACTCTCCCCTTTCATACCTACACGCAGAAGGATTGCCAGTAATTCAGCTTCGCTGAGGTTTTTTGGACCTAGAAGCTCCAGCCGTTCTCTCGGTCGTTCCTTTACTGGCATGTCTCCAATCAAATATGCGGTCTTTCCCTCACCCATTGTTCGCTCCCGACGTCATATTTCTGTTAATTATAGAAGACTTTTTAATTTCTTATCATTTTCAAACCAATATCCATTTTTGCTTCATGCTATAATTCTTCATCGGAGGAATGTATGACCCTCGACCCTACAGCCTTTAGCAACCTTACTCTTTTTGGAACTGCCTTTTCTGCAGCTTTTCTTGCTGCTTTATGGCTAAGCCTTATCTTTTGGACTGCCCGGGATATTCGCAACCGCACTCGTGATCGCCTGATGCGCATCCTGGCTGTTGTAGTCGTTGCAGTACTGAACCTGCCCGGTGTAGTGGTTTATTTGATCCTTCGACCCGCCAAAACGCTGGATGAAGAATATCAGAGATCTTTGGAAGAAGAAGCACTGCTGCAGTCTCTCGAAGATATGCCTCAATGTCCAGGTTGTGGCAGGAGCATTAAAGAAGATTGGGTTATCTGCCCAAATTGTCATACCAAATTGAAAAAACATTGCCACCAATGTGGCAAATCACTCGAACTTTCCTGGAATATCTGCCCTTATTGCACAGCAGTTGTTCCCGGCACAGAACGACAGGAAGAGAGTTAATTCATTCGCATGTTAACCTGCATTGAACCCATTGATTATTTATTGATTGGACATTTAACGCAAGATGTTGTACCTGGTGGATTTACCCTTGGCGGAACTGCTTCATACGCTTCGAGAACTGCGAAAGCACTTGGCGCCAGAGTAGGGATTGTCACTTCTACGGCTGCTGACTTGAAGGTTCCCGAATTGGAAGGGATAACGGTATATAATCATCCTTCAGAATTTACAACGACTTACGAGAACACCCAGACCCCCCAGGGTCGGATCCAGCACATCCATCACCAGGCGAGAGAGATCACTGAGAATATGATACCTGCCACCTGGAGGGATACACCCATTGTTCATTTAGGGCCAATTGCCAACGAGGTCAATCCTCGACTTGCATCAGCTTTTCCAAACTCTTTTGTTGGTGTCACCCCGCAAGGTTGGATGCGTGGATGGGACGGTGACCATAGAGTCCATTACAAAGATTGGTTAGAGGCACCCTATGTCTTGCCGCATACTTCGGCAGTTGTGTTCAGTATTGAAGATGTCGAGCGTGACGAGAGTCGTATCGAAGCCATGCTTCCCTATTCGCGGGTGCTGGTTGTGACAGAAGGCGCAGCCGGTGCAAGAGTTTATTGGAATGGAGATGTCCGAACACTTCGTCCACCCCAGGTCGAAGAAGTTGAACCTACAGGTGCTGGTGATATTTTTTCTGCCGCATTTTTCATGCGCTACCATTCCACCAATGATCCGTGGGAAGCAGCTCGTTTCGCCAATCATGTTGCTGCACGATCGGTTACCAGAAAAGGAATGGACAGCACTCCAACAGAAGAGGAAATGATGGATTTTCTCGTTGAGATCACTACCAGGATAGAACCATGACAAAAATATACACCCTTGTTAATCAAAAAGGCGGAGTAGGAAAGACAACCAGTGCGATCAACCTGGGTGCATATCTTGGTTATTATGGGCAGAGAGTTTTACTGGTAGATCTTGATCCACAGGCAAATGCCACATCCTGCCTGGGAATTGACAAACGCACAGTCCGTACTGGCACATATGAGGTATTGATCGGTGCTGCATCCGCGAGTCCAAACATTTTACACAATCCGCGGTTCAAGATCTCCCTCCTTCCTTCCTCACCCGCGCTTGCCGGTGCTGAGGTGGAATTGATCGAGCTCACAAACCGGGAAAACCGGCTATATGAAGCTTTATGCCCCGTAATAGACCGGTATGACTACATTTTGATAGATTGCCCGCCCAGCTTAAGCATCCTGACGGTCAATGGTCTGATGAGTGCGAAAAATGGCGTTCTGATCCCGGTGCAATGTGAATATCTGGCATTGGAAGGTTTGGGTCAACTTACCCAGACAATTCAGCGTGTTCGCACATCTTTATTCCCAGAATTGAAATTGCGTGGTGTGATCCTGACCATGTATGACAGCAGGACACGATTATCGTTGGATGTAGTAAGCGAGGTACGAAAATTCTTCCCTGAGATGGTTTTTGACTCCCTCATCCCCAGAAGCGTCCGCCTTGCAGAAGCACCTTCTTATGGTCAGCCAATATCCACCTATGCTCCAGATTCTCATGCTGCACAGGCTTATGCTGCCCTGGCACGTGAAATCCTTGATCAGGATGGAATCCATATCCCAGTAATGGAAGGGTCGAGGTAATGCCATGAGTCCTAAAGGTGGTTTAGGAAAAGGTCTGAATGCACTCATACCAGGATCAGCAACAAATGGGGGCACCGGTGAAAACCTGGTCGCCATTGAAAAAATAATTCCAAACCCCCACCAACCGCGACATGATATGGATTCTGAAAGCCTGCAAGAGCTGGCAAATTCCATTCGCGAACATGGCATCTTGCAACCACTCATCGTTACACAAAATCCGGATGATGATGGTTATATTCTGATCGCCGGCGAACGCCGCCTTCAAGCTGCTCGTATCGCAGGGCTGAGTTTGATCCCTGTGATCATCCGGCAGGCTACTGACCAGGAACGGTTGGAACTGGCGCTGATCGAAAACATTCAGCGTTCAGACCTGACACCGCTTGAAACTGCCGAAGCGTTTCAGCAGTTGAGCGAAGTTTTTCAACTATCCCATGAAGAAATAGCAGCACGAGTAGGGAAAAACCGTGTAACGGTAACCAATACTCTGCGCCTGCTTAAATTACCCGAAGCGGTCAAGAATGCACTTGCTGAAGAAAAGATCAGTGAAGGACACGCCAGGGCTTTGTTAGGGCTACCCACACCTCAGGCACAACTGGCTGCTCTGCAATCAATTTTGCAACATGGAATAACAGTGCGGCAAACCGAAGAGCTGGTCCGCCGCATGACAGGTGAAAAAATTGCCAGACCTGCACCACATCCGCAGGCACCTGAGATCAGGGCATTGCAAGATCGTTTATGCAGTGCTATGGGTACCAGGGTAACATTGAAGTATGGCAAGAAGGGTGGAACGATCACCATCCATTATTATTCACAGGAAGAGTTAGACGCCATTATCCAACGTATAGCCGAAGAATAGCCATGATAATCCTGAAGAATGCGCGCATTTATACGCAAAACCCGGATCAGCCAGTTGCAGAAGCGCTGGTCATAGACAAAAACCGGTTCATTGCGTGTGGAAGCACTAAGGATATAATGGAGTATCAGACACCTGGTAGCATCATCGAAGATGTACAGGGTTCATTTATCATCCCCGGCTTAACTGACGCACACATCCATCTCGAAGAGTATGCAGCTTTCCTGGCAAAAGTAGATTGCGAAACACCAACTCGCCAGGAATGCCTGGAGCGAGTTGCTCAAAAGGTAAAAACCACGCCCAAAGGACAATGGATCCTGGGGCATGGCTGGAATCAACATAACTGGCCAGAGGGTTTTGGCAGCACCGCCATGTTGGACGCCATCTCGACCAACCATCCCATCTATCTGACAGCTAAATCGCTGCATGCAGGTTGGTGTAACAGTCTGGCTTTGCACATGATGGGTGTTGATGCTCATACTCCTGATCCGCCGGGCGGAAAATTCGGGCGAGACGAACAGGGAAATCCTGATGGCATTCTTTTCGAATATGCCATGAATGTGTTGGAACAGTATTTACCTGGAAAAACCCAACAAGAAACTATCAATGAAATAAATGTTGCTCAAAAACAATTGTGGCAGTTTGGCATTACAGGGATCCACGATTTCGATGGAAAAACCTGTTATCACGCTCTTCAAACCCTGCACCAGGATCAGCAGCTTTCTTTACGAGTGATCAAGAGCATCAGGCAGGAAGACCTGACTGATGCGATCAAAGAAGGATTAATTACCGGCTGTGGTGATGATATGCTGCGGATCGGTTCAGTGAAACTATTTGCAGATGGCGCACTGGGTCCGCGTACGGCTGCCATGTTCACGCCTTATGAAAATGAACCAGAGAATTCTGGAATGTTATTCCTTTCCAGTCAACAGGTTGTTGAGATCGGGATGCAAGCAGTTCAGGCTGGTGTCAGTCTGGCAATCCATGCCATTGGCGATCGGGCAAATCACGAGGTGTTGCAAGGATATGCACTGCTTCGTGAATTTGAGCAGAAAAACCATCTCCCATTCCTGCGTCATCGGATGGAACATGTACAGGTCTTGCATCCTGATGACATTGCACGATTACATGAATTGAAAATCATCGCGTCTGTTCAACCCATTCACATCCCTTCAGATTTTCTTGCTGCGGATCGCTGGTGGGGAAAACGTGCTGCGTATGCTTATGCTTTTCGTTCTTTGCTTGATTCTGGCACATCTCTTGCATTTGGTTCTGATGCACC
>JBDKSY010000285.1:0-3520 GCA_039680395.1 Anaerolineaceae bacterium
TGTATTACCGGGGTTCTCCAACCATTTTGTACCCATGGGAATCAGCATACAATGAAACAAAGACACCAACTCCTCTGTATACAGATACCCCGGAACCATCTTCTACCCCTGAGGTAACACCAACACCCTGATATCTATGGTAAGAACGCAATTACGTTATTCTATTTGTTGGGTTGGTTTCAAGGCAAGGCGGTGCAGCCATGCCTGATGAAAATTCCAGCCTGCAGGGTCAAATCGTCCGGTTGCAATCAGGGTTTTTCACGGTTCACACTGTTGAAGGACAATATACCTGCAAACTGCGCAAGCGTATCAGACGAGGCTTAATTGGTGAGGATTACATTGCCATTGGTGATCATGTCAGAATTGCTCTGCAATCTGATGGCAGCGGAGTGATCGAAGATCTTTTACCTCGGAAATCAGCCCTGGTGCGCATGTCACCCACCCCAGGAGGTATGGAACCACAGGTGATGCTGGCAAATGCCGACCAGGTGGTTCTGGTGTTTGCGTGCACCCACCCAGACCCTCACGTGCGTATGCTTGATCGTTTTCTGGTGATCTGCGAAAAACAAAGACTGTCGGCGATCATTGTTGCCAATAAAATAGATCTGGTAAGCTCACAAGAAGCCCATGATTTTTTTGATCTCTATGCGGGTCTGGGATATCCCCTCCTGTTCACATCCACAAAAACCGGGGAGGGTGTGGATGAATTGCATAAAAAGCTGAACGGGAAGTTATCAGCTCTTGCAGGCCCATCCGGTGTAGGAAAGACTTCCTTATTGAATGCTATCCAACCGCAACTGGGTCTGGAAGTACGCGAAGTCAGTGCCTGGCATAATAAAGGAAGGCATACCACAGTAGTCCGGGAAATGTTTCCCTTGCAGGAAGGTGGATTTATTGTAGATATGCCCGGTTTACGGTCTCTGGCATTATGGGACACCACCCCTGAAGAATTGGATGGGTATTTTCCAGAATTGCGGAACCTGGTTGCTCATTGCCAGTTCAATGACTGCACACATCGTACTGAACCTGGGTGCGCTGTAAAAGCTGCCGTGGAGGAGGGAAAGATCAGCCCGGCACGTTATGATTCTTATCTCCGGTTGCGCGAAGAAGAAACCATCACCGGGTAAGGCTGCCATTTCTACGCATGAGAGGATCATGAGCGTACTTTTTCGCTAAGGTATAATAATCCTGTCAAAATTAATAATTCCACCCTGGGTTTCCCTCAGGTGAATGAATAGGAGCAATTATGCACTGGAGGAAAATTTCCCCCATTTTGATCATTGGAATTTTGCTATTGACAGCCTGTAACGGTGCTTCTGCTACAACTGCTGTTACTGCCACACCACAGTTCACATCAACGCCATCATATACACCCACACCAGAGCCACAAAAAACACTGACCTTATGTCTTGGTTCAGAGCCAACAAGCCTTTACCCTTATGGTTCTTCTTCGCGTACCACCTGGTCAGTGCTCGAAGCGGTCTATGATGGCCCATTTGACGTATTGGATACCGGAGTACAGCCTGTCATTTTGGAGAAGACCCCCAGCCTGGCAGATGGCGATGCTGTGTTGGAAACAGTTGATGTAACCGAAGGTATGCAGATCGTAGATGCCACTGGTGAAGTGGCTGTATTAAAGAAAGGCATACAGGTTTTCCCTGCAGGGTGCAGCGATGCATCCTGTGCCGTCACCTGGGATGGCACCAGCGCCTTGCAGATGTCTCAGATGAGTGTCACCTTCAAGCTATTGTCTGGTATCTCCTGGTCAGATGGAGAGCCTGTCACCGCACAGGATTCGATTTATTCTTACAACCTATCGAATGATCCCGATACGCCGGTCACCCGTGGAAATCTACTGCGCACAGCTTCTTACGAAGCACTGGATGACCTGACTATTCGTTGGAAAGGGGTTCCCGGTTTTGTTCCATCGCGGTATTCCACCTATTTCTGGATGCCCCTGCCTGAACATGCCTGGAGCAGTTTTAAAGCTGCCGACTTGCTGGAGGCGGATGTTTCATCGAAAAGTCCGCTTGGTTGGGGACCCTATGTCATTTCGGAATGGGTAAAGAACGACCATATCACCCTCACAAAAAATCCTCTTTATTTCCGGGCATCAGAAGGGCTGCCAAAATTTGACACCCTGGTCTATCGTTTCCTGGGACAACCTGCGGATAATAATATCGAAGCACTTTTGAGCGGCGAATGCGACCTGGTAGATGACACCACGCTCCTTGATCAGCAACTCGAATTGATCCTCGAATTGCAGCAAGCGGGCAAGTTGAAGGCATATACCAGCCTTGGACCCGAATTAGATCTGATCAGCTTTGGCATCAAGCCTTCTTCGTATGATGATGGCTATTACCCCACCCAGGGAGATCGCCCCGATTTCTTTGGTGATGTACGGATGCGGAATGCATTTATCCAATGCATGGATCGAGATGCCATCGAACAGGCAGTATTGTTTGGGCTGGGCAACGTTCCAACAGGCTTCCTGCCACCAGACAGTTCACTGCTGGCAACTGACCTGCAGGCAACCGCATTTGATCCCACTGCAGGGGCTTTATTATTGGATGAAGTAGGCTGGAAAGACCTGGATGGCGATCCAGCAACCCCGCGCACTGCAGTTGGAGTGGCGGGAGTAGCTGACGGCACTCTGTTAAGTATAAAATATGCCACTTCGACAGCACCTGTTCGTGAAACGATGGCAAAGATACTGGCTGATTCAATGAACCAATGTGGTATCCAGGTCGAAGTTCAATATTATGAACCGGCTGACCTGTATGCTGCCGGACCCAGCGGCGTTGCATTTGGGAGGAATTTCGACTTGCTGGAATGGGGGTATGTCCCCTCCTGTTCCACTTTTGCAACATGGCAGATCCCAACCGCTGCAAATAATTGGATCGGAGTGAATGTCGCGGGATATAGCAATACAACCTATGACCAGAAGTGTCAGGCAGCCTCGCAGGTTGGTTCAGCAGACCTTGCCACCCAACAAAGCTTATTCATTGAACTGCAGCACATGCTGGCACAGGATGCTCCCTTCGTCCCGCTTTTCTTCCATCCTCACATCGCGGTAGGCCGCACTGATCTGTGTGGATTCAAAATGGACAGCAGCGCGCGGTCTTCATTATGGGGAATTGAGAATTACACCATTGCACAGGGCTGCACTGAATAACCCGTAGCCATTCAAATGAATTATTCACCCCAGGAATAGAACTTCTGCCCTGGGGTGAATTTTATTTATCCTGGATTTGTTAAGCAATGTTTCCCGGCTTCCATGGTTTTTCGAAATAAGCAAGAACCCTTTTCTTTATCCCTAGCCGCAGAGATGAAAAAAATGATTAATCGGGATTTGGTGGATGGGCGTTAATAATTCTTCCGGACAATCCTATAAAACCTGGTCTTTCTATTTAGTGTAAAATAAATGGTATGCATCGCATATTGATCGTGGATGACGTGCTGGAACTGGGGCGCTTCCTTCAAGCTGCCCTGGCTACCATGGATAAAAATCTCGACATCC
>JBDKSY010000286.1:0-14506 GCA_039680395.1 Anaerolineaceae bacterium
TCGAGAATTGATCGAAT
Source organism: Anaerolineaceae bacterium (assembly GCA_039680395.1). Lineage (GTDB taxonomy): Bacteria > Chloroflexota > Anaerolineae > Anaerolineales > Anaerolineaceae > UBA4782. Next base: position 18 of record JBDKSY010000286.1, read on the forward strand.
GGTATCTTCGAGAAAAGGTGCCTGGTTGTAAGAAGGAGTAATGATACTTACCTTCGGTAGGGTCATTTGTTCTCCTTACCGATAGGGTGAAGCAGGTCATAGATGATATAGTCCCCCGTCTCTTTATTAACAGGATATCCTCGTTCCAATGTGTTCTTTAACTCGGGTTGGCTATCAAATTCACCAAATAATGTGACCACAAAATATTGCTTTCCTTCAATTGCTTCAGTAAACAAGGTTTCAAAATCAAAAGTTTGACCTGCCAGTTCGCGGTATTTCATATCGCCTGAAGTCATCCAGTTCGCTGGAGTGACCCACCCCCAATAAGCCAATCTTGCACCATAATCATGAGTTAATCCTACAACAGAAGCTCCTTCACCCAGCGTTTTCCCCAGCTCCTGCCAGATGGTAGCTTCTTTCCGATAATCATCTCGCTTCAATGTTACCCGCACATCCCAGGCATTGATGGCAACATAAAATACCAGCACAAAAATAGTCGCCAGTCGGGTTAACCAGGCTGGACCTTTCAGCAGTTTAAAGAGACTTCCAGCAGCAATTCCAATTCCTGCGGCGATAAGTGGAATAAGGGGTAGCTGGTAATAGTCATGGGTAGTGATATGGTGTGTGAAGGTCATTCCATAAAAGAAATACCCGATCAACACTCCTGCATATAACGCCCGATATCCTTTATCTTCGATGAGAAACATGGCAAGGATGGCGATCAGGAGCCATGCCAGGCCAATGGTACCATTGATCATACCCTCCCATTGGAGATAAAAAGCAGGCTGCAGCCATAATTGTGGGAAGAAGCGTAAACTGAATTGAGAGGTAAGCAGACCGGTAATGTAGACACCATATACATGAAAACATGCGTAAGGAATGATGGCAAGCACTGCCAGCAGCCAGGTCTTTTTGTCCTTGATCGCTGTCTTGAAACCTCTGCCAAATATGGTCAATCCTGCATACGCAATCAAAAGAAAATAGATTGCAGTGGATTTAACAAATATGGAAAATCCTGCCAGTAATCCGGCGATGATCGTCCATTCCCAGGTGGGATTGCGATACCACTTGATCGCAGCCCACCATGACCAGATGATAGCCGCAACCAGCAATGGATCAGGCTGGAAAGCACGGCTGGCTAATGCACCATAAGGAAGAAAGAGAAAATAGATCAGCGAGATGATCCCTGCATCTCGTCCTGCAATTTCCCTGACAAAAAGAAACAACCCTACTGCACCCAACAGCCAGAAAAGAATGGCGTATATCCTGGCTACCCAGAGTACTTCTCTTCCCAGCAACTGGTAAGTTAATGCAGTCAATCGCTCCATGATGGGAGGTTCGATCAACCCCTCTGCTTTCCACTGCCTTATGGCGATTTCCTTCTGGATATCATTATAGGTATCGGTATGCTCCGCGAACATTCCACGGGCGATCAGCATGGAATGCAACTGCCGGGTTGGGTGAAAATCCAGAGGAGCATCGGTCAGGTCATAGAACCTTATTAGTGCAGCAATCCCAAAAAGAAAAAGAAAAATAACAACCAGTACCCACTTTGCAGGTGCCAGGAATGAAGGAGAAAACCGGTTGGCAGAGTTTTTCATGAAGATTTATACGCTTTCTTTCCCTGATCATTCATGCAGGAAGACTGCATCAGATTGAAGAATTGACCCGTCAATAGGTGAATGCAGGTTCTCCAGGGAACCACCATAACGAAAACCTGAATGCTTTAATAGATGAAATACTTCAGGAAAGACAGCCTGCCCCTGATACAAAGGAATATAAGAGACCTCACAAACGATACAATCTACCTGCTTGAGCAACTGTTCTGCCCCTTCAAGCACAGATAACTCAAACCCCTGAACATCTATTTTCAAAAGAACCGGGCTTTTTAAAGCGATATTTTGAAAAATATTATCCAGCGTGGTGACGGGCACACTTACTTTTTCACTTTTTTGCGTTTGAGGAAATGCCTGGCGATGTAACTCCTCCATAGGGAGCGCAGAAGAAGAAGCTGCAAACTCATTTTTATAAAAATCCATCGAACCGGTGGAATCACCCACTGCAGTATTAAAGCCATTCCATCCTTTGAATGGTTTCATGTTTTTGGAAAGTTTTGCAAAATTATCAGGAAGTGGCTCGAAAGAAAACACCTGTGCATCAGGCAAAATATATTTCATGGCATAGGCATACGCACCAATGAAAGCCCCAACATCCAATACAGTAGCAAACCCTTTCGAGCGATACCATTTTCTCATGGGGGTAAGATGAACGAGCTCACGCACCAGGCTGCGATTGGTGAAAGTCGAACCTACATTTTTAAAGAATCCAGTTGGATATGCGAAAGGAGTAAAGATATATCCCGAAGCTTTATTGACAATATCCAACCATTTTTCGATCATTCTGTTCTCCAAAAAAGAAATTCTTTTACCAGAAGGAATTTGATTATACTCGTGCTTACTTCCACAAACCCAAACGACCCAAAAGTGTGACACCCACCCGTTTCCAGTCATGGATCACCACTGAAGGATCAGATTTCCAGGCTTTCTTGTAAATCGCTAAAGAATCACGATACTGCTTCCCTTCAGAAAGGTAACGCGCTCCAAAACGATAAGCACCCGCCCAGATCTGTTTTTTATTTTGGCTATACGTAGCTGCAAATTTGTCATCTTCTGACAACCAGTCAGCAATTCTACTGGCTTCCTCTCCAAATGCAGCAGCGTGGGCAATATTCTTGGCAGCTTTGTGAAACCTTGCAGCAGACCAGATTTCCGGGACATACCCAATTTGCTTGTTGGTTGCAATTCGAAGCCAGAGATGGTGATCCAGCAAATAATGATATTGAGATGAAATTCCTCCGGCTTGCTCGTAAGCAGAACGCCGCATCACCACTGATGGCTGACCGATGATGTTAAACCGCATCAGGTCTTTTAATTCCCATTGATGGTACCGCAGTCGTCTGATCGTCTTTCCATTTTCATCTACTGCAAGAACATCACCGTACACCATCCCCATCTCGGGGTGAGATTCCAGCATCTTAATGGCAGAATCCAATGCGCCAGGCAGGTAATAATCATCTGAATTGAGCCAGGCCAGGTAGTCACCTTGTGCTCTTTTGAACCCTTTTTGAATGGCATGACCCTGACCTTTATCTGGTTCACTCACCCACCATGCCAGGTCGCCGGCATATTTTTGAATGATTGCCAGGCTGCCATCCTGTGACCCTCCATCCACAACCATGTATTCCAGGTTTGGGGTTTCCTGTTCCAATACCGAGCAGATCGTTTGCTCGAGGAATTGAGCCTGATTGTAAGAAGGGGTTACCACAGTTATGAGCGGATTCATGTGATTTCCACAAACTACTTTGAAAAAAGTGAGTTGTAATCTACTTTCTCAAAAACGGTCAGTTTTCCACCAACCGTGGCATCTACAACAGTTCTGCCGTGCTTTTCATATGCTTCGCGCGCCATACCGTAAGCAAGTTCGGATGTTTCCAGATCGGGTAATTGCCAGCGAAAACCTTTTCCAAAATAAGCAGGCGAGAAATGGTTGGGGTCATCTCCTTGCGAGATGATGGTGGTATTTGGCTTGCCTTTCGTCTCAAAATTATGATCTACACCGATCAGGATCACCTGTTCAAACCCAAGATAAAAAGCAAGTTGCAGAGCCACGTATGTGACTGTAGCTCCCTCCCATAATCTTCCACCCGCAGAAGAGCTAAAACCCTGTCCAGTGTAGGTGGTATAGAGGAAATAAAGCTCTGGATCTGGCTTTAACCATTGCCGTGATCGCCATGAAACGAATCGCGGCATCTTCAAAGCTTGAATATCCTTTGCGCACTGCTCGATCACCAGGTCATTGACCGAAAGATAATAACTGGTGGTAAAACCAAGTTCAGGGAACATGAGATAGATGCGGTTCATTCCAATGGTATATTCGTCTTTCAACTTCGAAAGATCCGTGTTCCGCAGGCTGGGTCCATTGCCAATGATAAAACAACGTTTCCCTTGATGAATGCCCTGAAATTTCTTTAGATTCTTGCGTGTCTCTGCACGCCAGGGATGAAAATATGCAGCAGGAACATCCTGTAAACGAACCAGGCTATCGCGCATCGAGCCAATCGTCTTTATAGTTGAAGCTGGAAGGATCTTCTTGAGGTTTTCTTTGAATGTTGGCATGATATCCTGTTTATTCGGTACTTAAGCGGGCAGTCGCGCCACCATCCACGATCATAGCCTGCCCGGTCATGAAGGATGATTGGCTGGAATCAGCTAAAAAATAGATGCAATTGGCAATCTCTTCCGGTTGTCCAATTCTGCCATTGACTGTCTTTCGTGCCAGGTTCTCCAAACGAGCCATCACATTGTCTCCAGAGAGATGTCCGCGCTGTAACCCTGAACGCAGCATGGGTGTATCCACTGCCCCAGGTAATACGGCATTCACGCGAATATTATCTGGTGCAAACTCAATCGCCATTGCCCGAGTGAGCGCTAATAAGCCACCTTTGCTGGCGGCATACGCTGCAATGTTGGCTGAAGTTGCCACCGCATGCACCGATGACATATTCACAATTGCGCCACCACCCGCTGCTTTCAGAAGTGGATGCGCAAGTTTCGCACCCAGGAATACCGAACGCAGGTTGGATGCCATCACCATATCCCATTCCTCTACGCTCGTTTCGATAATGGGTTTAGAAACCTGGATACCCGCATTATTGACTACAGCATCCAGTCTTGATGTGTACTCCTGTGTCTTCTGATAAATGAATTCCAGCTCATCCGGGTTGGAGATATCAGCTTGAATATATTTATCCGAATCCAATTTTGTATCCTCGAAGGGTTTTCTATCCACAGCTACCACATTCCAGCCGTGATTCTTGAAAACCTTCACCGTAGCGGAGCCAATACCACCCGCTGCACCAGAAATTAACACCCACATCTTCTCTCTATTTTCCATAGGGTTTCATTTCCTTATATTGTTCGAACAAAATTTTCCAGATCGCTGGTATCAAGACCAAGACCAATGAGCAAATTGCGGATAGTGTTCCAGTGGATCCTCTCCCAGGCTGTTGGACTGGAATTGGAATTGTGGGAAGCCAATAAAACATTATCGAATTTTCGTAATGGGCTCTCCTGGGGAAGAGGTTCGATTTCATAGACATCTAACGCTGCACCACCCAGCCTTTTCGCTTCCAATGCCTTAATTAAGGCTGGTTCATCTATCAATGGTCCACGCGCAGTGTTGATGAGGACGGCATCAGGTTTGACTTCAGCCAGAGTCTTTTCATTGATAATATGATAACTGGTCGGATTTAGGTCACAATTGAGGGAGATAAAATCCGATTGCTGGAGCAAAGTTTTCAGGTCTACCATTTGCACACCCATTTCCACGATGAAATCAGGTGCAATGGGGATGATATCATTACCTAAAATTCGCATACCAAAACCACGCGCTCTTCGTATGACCGCTTTACCTACATTACCAACACCGATCACCCCCAGAGTGCATTCACTCAATGATCTGGCTGGGAATTTTCCCCAGCCTCCCCGTTTGACTTCTTTATCCAGCCAGGGTAATTGGCGAGCAAAAGCCAGCATATACCCCAACACCGAATCCGAAACAGGTAAGGTGAATGCGTTGGGTGTTCTCCAGACCGAAACACCTAATTTTTCTGCAGCCTCCTTGTTGATCGAGTCAATACCAGTTCCCCATTTGGAGATCACTTTCAAGCGTGGCAGGCATTTCTTCAAGACAGGTTCTGAATAGCGGTCATCCCCGCAGATTGCAGCATCAAAAGTACCAGCGTAGCGCAAGATTTCTTCTTCAGATAACCGTTCATGAACATCCGCCACGATCAGTTCCAACCCATAATGGTCAAACACTGGTCGAAAACGGTCAACAAAAGGCATCATATAGGGAGCTGAAAGTAAAACAGTGGTCATTTGTTCATCCATTTATTCATCTATTTATTGGATTGCCGGTTAAGCAGCGCATCTACTACCCAAAAATCATTTTCTTCATCAATATCATACGCTTCAGAAGCGTCCATCGCAAACATCAATGGGTGCTCACCCATCCGGTTCTTTCTTCGCACCAGGTTTTCACGCGTGAAAATATATATACAGGAATTTTCTTCATACACGGGGGGAAGGTCTTGCGTTTGAAGTAAAACCTCAGGATTATGGTTGATAGGTTTCCCTTCTCCTGTCCACAATCTCTTCTGCCAGGGTGTTACTGAAAAAAGCGAATCATGTCCTGGGTACAGTTCTACCAGTTCTTTGATCGCTTTGGAAACAGTCGCTGGCTTCAACATGGGATTCGTGCTATGGGTCTGAAGATAGAAATCAGCCGGAACCATTTCTGTATCATAAAGCAGAACTTCATTCATCGAAATCGTATCGCCCAGCAATCTTTCCGGTCGTGGTAAAACATGCACAGAAGGGTAATCCCTTTGTAGCCCTTTCGTAATGACAGGACTATCGGTGTCTACCACTATCGAGGTAATCTCCGGGCAGGCTAACAAAGTTTCAATGATATATGCATATAATGGCTTTCCTGCGATCAACCGGAAGTTTTTTTCAGGCACTCTTTGAGAGTGATGCCGCATTGGTACTAAAGCAACAATTTTATAGGTCATGACATCCTCAGAACTATCTTACCGCTTTTCTGATTCTTCCATATATTGAATCGGATCAATCCGGTGCTTATGTTGGGTTTTCTCGTGAAAAGATGTATTGGGATAATAAAAAGTTCGCTTCAGGTTCCAGGTCAACAGTTTAGCTGACTGCCGGTATCCCTGATATGTACCCCAGAATTGACTCCACCGGAATTTTATTATATGATGCCATTCTTTCAGCAAAACTTTCTGTGCTCTGGCTGCTCGATAATCAGATGTGATATTTGCAGAAAGCAATCGTATCAGGTCACCCAAAGTAAAATGGGCATTGGGATAAATTTGCTTGAATGCCATTCCCTCACGCCGGTAACGGTTATACACACTTTTCCACGGCTCATGGTGAACATGAACGATTTCCGCTTCAGCAGAGTAACTGACTGCATACCCTTTATCAGACGCCCATCTCGCCCACGCCAGATCCTCCAAAGCAGGGATACTTTCATCATACGGATGCTGCTCCCATAAACTTTTCCGTATTGCAGCATTTGCATTGTTGCAGAATGGCGTCGTCTGTTTATGCTGGCTGATCTCAGGGTACCAGTGAATGAATATTTGCTTTTCCGAGAATTGTGAGTTGAAAGCACCGGATTGCTTCCCATAACAGACCGCAACAGACTCATCTTTAAAAGGTGCGATCAGCCGTTCCAACCAGTCTGGGTACACTGGATATACATGTGCACTGGCAAAGACCAGGATATCCGATTCTGCATGGGATATTCCGAAATTCAACGAACGTCCAAAGGTGAAGGTTTGTGGGTCAATGTGTACTACCTGAACGCCACATTCTTCAGCAATTTCTACGGTACGATCTGTTGAACCCGAATCAACCAGTATTACCTGGATATTCTTAAGTGTTTGCTCTCGAATACCGGCAAATAATTTTCCGATATGTTTCTCTTCGTTATAGGCACGTACAATTATGGAGCATTCAGGTTTCATGGCTCTAATAAAAAGTCTTTATTCTTAAGGATACCATCCAATATGACACGGATGGTAGGAGATCCTTCAGGTGTCAGCGCAGAAAGCGAAAATTGTTTTAACCGTACATATCCACGCCAGACACGGTCTTCTTCCAAGAATTCACTAAAAGGGATCGATGAACAAAATAATTGGTAATACAAAAACTTGCGGGCGTTGATGCGGTGCTCAGCAGGTGCTTCAAGAGTTTCAACATCTAAGAAATCTTCCAGCATATGGAAATATTCCGTCATATCCTGCGGCATGAAGACAGTTGCAAGCTGGGTGAATCGTGCCTTGCCTGCACACAACACTGGTTTCCCTAGAATAGATGCTTCCATCCCGATGGTCGAGTTGTACACCATGACAAACTTCGATAACTGGATCAACTCATAAGAACTAAAGTATTCAGTAGAATTAATAAAGAGTACGTTGGGAAGGTCTGTGATCTTTCGCTCAGATGCCCATTGTGCAACGCTCTCACGGCTTTCTTTGCCCTGACGCAGCTCATCAGGATGCGCGCGTATGACAAAAAATGTATCAGGATTTCGTTTGATCACATCCAATACTTCATCAAGCCAGGAAAACATGTCACTGAAAAGTGTATTAGCATGTCCTTGTGAGGTGTCAAATACCACATTCGTAAAAACAGGCACCACCTGTTTGAATTTTTTTATCTTTTCCAAAAATTCTGGGCTCAGGTTGCGTATCTCAGGCCAAAATTGAATGCCAGCCATAGCAAAATGACCACGAAAACGATTGGATAGATACCCATCCAATCTGGCATTCTGCATTTCATTCAATGCAAACTCTTCGGGGATATCTATCGGATAAGCGGTAGCTTCTCCATCGGTGAAATATCCGCAGAATGGCATCAACCCTACTTCATGGGTTATCACCCGGATCCCCTTTTTCACCGCCAGGTAACGGACGGTTGCTTCAGGGAAGAACTGCCCATTGAATAAAACCAGGCAGCGCGGTGTGATGCTTTCGAGCATTGCGAGAAATTTTTGTGCCACATTGCTTGCAGAAATGATGTATTGGCGAAATAAATACCTGGTTGGTTCGTCATCCAGCAAATGATGACGTCGCAATATCCATCGCAATGAAGGCAAAACAAGTTGCCCTAAAGGAATATCCTCATGGGTAAAAGTTTCCAATTCAGCAAGAGAAAGGTCCTTAAGTTTACTATTCAAAGCATTGTCTACATGGAAACGGAATCGCCGGTGAGGAGTCGTGCTATAGCATACTCTCGATTGAGCTTTACAGGCCGCACAGGGCGGTTTATGCGATGGATCATCCTGTTTTGTACCCAGAACACAACGGCTCATCCCTGCATCGCACACAAAATGCATAACAGGAACTCCTGAAAACCGTACAGCCCAGGACGTCAACAGGCTAAAGCCCGCATTCAGACTTAAGCCACTCAAGCGAGTAGTGGCATTGAAGAAAAGGACCGGTGCTCCATCATCCTGCAATGGAGCGCGCTGTACTTTTCTTGCCATCACCTGAATACGGTGATCATTTTGATAATGGGCCCACCTGCGTCGGATGGCAGGTAGAATTTGATTGACCTGCTTCATGCGTTATTCCAACACCCTCATCAGGTAAAGTGTACGTTGCGAGTCTTTTACTGGAACCTTTTGTTCAATGGTGTAATATTTGCTAAAACTTTCTTCAAAGCCATCCTGGGTATAATTCTCAAAAATATCCAGACGGCTTGAAAGTAAACGCTGCACCTGAGAATCACTTTTTGGTACAAATTCGATGATGAGCCATTTTCCCATTTGCGCAAAACACTCAGCCACGCGCACCAACGGAACATTATTGGAAATAGCCAGATGATGGATCAATGCCAAAGCCATTACCAGATCTACAGGACCGCGTTGTGTAAAGCTCTGGCGTTCCTCATTATTCCACCCGGCTCCCGCGCTGGGATTGGTCAGGTCGAGCACCAATGGTAACAGGTTCTTTGTCTTTTCTTTCTTCACCTGCAAGTAACCCAGTTCAACTGCTGAAGGATCAATATCTGCAGCGACCGTAGGTATCCCTTTTTCGGATGCCAGCCGGCTGAAAATACCATTATTTGCGCCAAGGTCCCAAACTGATCCAGGAGCAGCAATATCAATGAACTTACAAATTACTGCCTTTTTCTCTTCAAAGGCTTCACCTGAGTAATTGGTGATGTCATAATAATCTGCCCACTCGGTTCCAGAAGGTTCCCATTTCAGGGAATTCACAGTTCCTTTCAGGCTATCCAATAACCCCAGCATGGATGTCTTGCTGATGGAACGCTGTGTTTCTTCGTGGCTGATTGCTTTTCCAGCATATTTTTGCTGAGTTTTCGCGTGGATATGAATATGTGTCGTAATACCCAACTTCCATTGAGTACTGCCAGGAAGTAATTTACTGGCCAGGTCCAAAGGAATGCCATCAATATATACTCTCATCAACTGGCTTAACCGGATATCGGTATATGCCATTAATGCCAGAGGAGCCAAAAAATGCTGGCAGAATTGACGGTATGCCACCCAGGGCGCACCTTCTTGATATTTTTCAAAAGAGAGGGTATCAATCAATACAGGTCTACCATCAACGAATTGAATGTTATACGCAGAAGCATCTTTTAGCACCAAACCTTTTTCCAGTGCCAGGTTACATACTTCCAGCGTTAACAGCGCGGCATCTCTTAGTTCACTGAATGACCACTCATATGGGTATGAGATGAAAGATACCTTTTCAGGGGCGATCACTTTATATGCAATTTCAGGGTAAGCTGGTTTCTGATCAACTTCTTCATGCCTGACCAGATGCCCCCTCTTTATTAATTGTGCATACAACCCTGATTGCATCAGGGCATCATAGTGAGTCTGATAAGAGACATTAACCTGACGGTAGAGAATACCATCTGACCAGAAAAGAAAACCGCTTGGGTCACGAAAGGAAGCTGAGTGAATGTTATTTTTGGTCATCATGCTCGTTTTGTTCTACACCTGGTTCGTCATTCAGGTCTGTGGGCTCTTCTATGCCCTTTTTTCCGCTAAAGAATTTTTTTATCTTCTTCCAATAGACCTTCACCGCAAAAGCGCCACCTACAGCAGCAGCAATGACCATTTGCAAAATGAATGACCCAGACCCTGGATCAAGGTAAAGAAGAGTGATCAGATTACTATGCATAGTTCACCTAGCCTTGTACTCTGCGTAATTTTTTCAGCGAGGGTAATTCGCTGTCATATACTTTTTTCACCCCATCACCAATTGCCTGTTCAGTAACCCGAATATATTTTACCAATCGCTCGAAGCCGCTGGGTTCCACAGATGCAGCTTGATCATTGCCCCACATTGCACGATCCAGAGTGATGTGACGTTCTACCAGGCAAGCGCCAAATGCTACCGCTATCACCGATGGGATCAACCCAACTTCATGACCAGAATAACCAATTGGACATGGAAATTCTTTCTGGAGAGTCTCGATCATCTTCAAGTTTAGCTCATCAGGTTCGCAGGGATATGTGCTGGTGGCATGTGTGATGACAAGATTATCCAGGCCTAAAACTTCCACCGCATTACGGATCTGTTCGATGGTTGACATGCCAGTAGAAAGGATGATCGGTCGTCCTGTTTTTCGAAGATGCCGTAATAAAGCATGATCAGTCAATGAAGCAGATGGAACTTTGTAGCATACTGGATTGAAGTGCTCAAGAAAATCCACTGAAAGTTCATCCCATACTGAAGCAAACCAGGTGATTCCCAGCTCCTTGCAGTAATTATCAATTTCTTGATACTGTTCTTCATTAAATTCTACTTTATACCGGTAATCCAAATAAGTGATATACCCCCATGGAGTATCACGCATTTGACCTCGCTGTTCAGGCGGAACGCACAATTCAGGCGTTCTTTTTTGGAATTTTACCGCATCTACCCCGGCTTCTTTTGCAGCTCGGATCAATTGTCGTGCAATATCCAGATCCCCATTATGATTGATTCCAATTTCTGAAACAACATAAGTCGGATGTCCTTCTCCAACAAAGGTATCTCCTATTTTCACTTCTCGTGACATGCTAGCTCCTTTCAGATAACGACTGCAAGATAATATCACATAATTCACGCACTGCACCATATCCGCCATTGCGAGTAAGGACTCTATCCGCCTGACGTCTGGCTACTGGTTGTGCATCTGCTACCACCACGGCACATCCTACCATAGGAAAGCATGGGGTATCATTTATATCATTCCCAAGATATACTACCTGATCATTGGCAATGCTTTGCTGTTGAAGATATTGCTGAAGCACTACAGGTTTATCTTCCACTCCTTGTATTGCCTTAATGCCAATTTTTCTACAGCGTGCGGTTACAACAGGGTCTGTTTCAGTAGAAATGACGATCACCTGTATTCCTGCTTTTTGCAAAGCCTTCAAACCGACGGGATCGCTGCGATACGCCATCACCGCTTCTCTGCCATCACCATCCACCCAGACTCGATTGTCTGTGATCACACCATCAAAATCCAAAACTAATAAACGGATATCTGCTGGCAAGGGGCGGTGTTTTTTTCCAGGATTGACCATCTCCAGCTTGCCACTATAAACCATATTCTCATACCGGTGCCAGTCGCTAAGATTATCAATGTCTACCGTATAATTACTGTCAATGATCAAAGGGAGGATGATATCACCGGTCAGAGAGTGCTTTTTAAGAATAGTTGAGGTTCGAATCGCATCAATATGCCCAGTTTGCCAATAAACGGAAGGCAGTATCTGTCGGGGAGCATTGTATGGTTCTTTGATGCCTTCAACGGTCAGAAGCGGAGTCATCCGTTTCGTGATTTCGTCAATCCGCCACATTTTGTGAGGATTCTGCCCAGCAATGACCACTCCTCGAACACAGTCTGCATCTGGATTATAGATCAACTGGTCAATCGCATCATCCACCAGTTCAGGAGGACGGATAGGAGAAGTTGGGCGTAACTGCACTACGATGTCTGGATGATAATTCTCATTTTCTTTCAACCATTGCAATGCATGCTCGAATAAAGGCAGGTCAGTGGAATTATCTTGCGCCAGTTCTGCCGGACGATAGAACGGTGTTTCTGCACCATACTCTCTGGCAACTGCAGCAATTTCTTCGTCATCGGTTGAGACGATCACACGGGTTACCATTTCTGCCTGTAACCCCGCTGCGATACTATACGAGATCAATGGGTATCCGGCAAAATCCCGAATATTCTTCCGTGGAATACCTTTGGAACCCCCTCTTGCGGGGATGATAGCCAATACTTCGGGTTTTACCATGCTGTCCACCCTCCGTCCACTACCAGATTGGAACCTGTCATGTAGGTGGAAGCATCGGAAGCCAGGAATAACATGGCACCATTCATTTCATCAAGGTGTGCCATGCGCCCCATCATTGTCCGATAAGAGTATGCTTTCTCGAAATGCTCATCGTGGCCATTGTAAACGCCACCAGGTGTCAAAGAATTCACACGAATATTTTTGCCTGCATAATACGCTGCCAGGTACCGGGTAAAGCCTAATACTCCAGCTTTAGTTACCGAATAATAAGCTGGTTTAAATTGCGCCGGTTGGTCTGGTTTCTGATAGATCCGTTGATCAGGACCTGCCAATCCGTATGTTGAACAAATCGTGATGATCACACCCTGTTCTTGCTCCAGCATTGCAGGCACAACTGCCTGAGAACAAAGGAACATACCCGTCAAATTGACATCCACTGCCTGTCTCCAGGCATCCAAAGGGTAATCCTCGAAACGGTTCCCATGGGAACCCTGGTGATCTGGGTCAAATTTTGGATCCATGGCAGCACTGCATACTAACACATCCAATCTGCCAAAACGATCTTTCGCGATGGCTGCCATCGCACGTGTAGAATCAGGGTCAGTTACATTCACCTTTACTGGCACAGCAGAAAAGCCTTGTTTGGTTATGCTTTCAGCAGTTTCTGCTGCCACCTGCTCATTCAGGTCAGCAACCAGCACATTAGCACCTGCCTGCGCCAAAGTCAGACAAAACTGTTTTCCTAATAATCCAGCTCCCCCTGTAACGATCGCTACTTTTCCATCAAGTCGAAATTTGTCTAAGATATTCGTCATTTGTTCCTCAAGAAAGAGTTTGCAATATACTCAATAGCTCTACTAGATTTTTCATCAACATTTTTCGCCAGAATCGGAAGAATTTCAGGCAATGATCCACAAAGATCCATCTTTCAGGATCATTGAACCAACTCACGGCTCACGGTAAGTGTAAATTCCTCCGTCATTTCCGCTATACATCAGGTGTAATCCGCTGGTGAATGCAGTCACACGTTCTGTCGTTTGATCACCATAAATATCGGCAAATTGCTCAGTGATCGTATCAAATAATACCAGTGTTGCTTCATTCTGCCGGAAAAGCTTTTGGCCAGGATCGTTGGAGAGATCGCCATCACCATACCGGCTAAATATTTGTAATGGATCATTGATATATATTTCTTTAACTGGGTAGGATGTCCTGCCCGTCCAGAAAAGAACAAGCATATCCTGATTGGTCACCAGGGTTGTATCTTCGGGTAGAGCCTTTAACGCCTGCAAGGTATCCGATTGCTGCCATTCCAGAGATGTGTATCCCATTCCTTTGTCATGCAATTGCTTAACGACATGGGCGGAATGGACACCGTATCCAAGAATTGCCAATACGAGTACCATGCCTCCAGCTCCCATTACCCACCATCTCTTCGCAAACCACGAAACGGTTTCATTGAGAAGCAGCAATACCATTAAACCCACCGATATATACAGTGGCGATAACATACGCACATTGATTGTGATAGGAGGATACGTTGTGATCTTCACCATCAGTGTCAC
>JBDKSY010000287.1:0-8405 GCA_039680395.1 Anaerolineaceae bacterium
CCAACCTCGAGCTTTTGTTTATAGTTAGGATCTGGCATTTTCCAATTTGGCCAGGGCATATTGTGCGGAAGTGCAATCTGGAGTTCAAATTCATTGCTGACAAGATAGAAAAAGCAATTATCGGTACCTACTGCTGAAGTTATCGCTTTTCCAGCCTCTGAAAGTACTTCAGATAGGTCCAATGTGCTGCCAACAGTATGAACCAGATCTGTAATTAAAGTGATCCGTTTATTTGCCTGATCCAACTGTTCAACAAGTTTATTTGAGAGCGATTGAGTAAGAAAAATAGAAATATCACATAAAAGATTGTCAAGCTGTGAATTTAATTCATCCTTCTCATCTTTCCCATCCATTTGAATAAATGGTAGAACAACTTTTTTGCACTTCTGTACTATTGTGATCACATCAGCAGGTTTTGCATTACTACTCTGGAGATAATTTAAAGAAGTAAATTGTAGCAAACCCTTATTTGCAGGGTTGATGAGATACTCTACAAATGCAACTATTGTTGCAGCGGCAGGGATCTTGAGTTCTTCAAAGAATACCGGATTGTCATTGAATGCAGACAGGGAAAATATTTCTTTTACCCAGTTTTCTACTATTTCATTTTTGTGATTGGAAATTACATAGCCAAGTTTCTGTGAATGAACGCCAATGGGAACCATGACACACTCCTGCCGTTCGTTGATAAGGCTATATTATGCTATGAAAACCAGTAAACCCCAGACAAATCAATACATATAAGAAATATTATACATTGAGATGTAAAAATAAAATTGGAATGAAGGAAATGTTCAATCTTTACTGGATAAAGAGTAAACCTTAATTGCCTCGAGGCGCTGTGCTATCAAAATTGTGAAGGAAATATTTTACAATCCAATACCCTGGAAGCGTAAACCAGTTTACTAGAGTAGCTACGATTATGTATTTTTCTTTAATGGTACTGTTCGACTATTTTTGCGTGTAAACAAATCTCTTGAGCCGATAATCGCCCCCAATACAATCAAGCACATGGCACCAAAAGAAATCCAAGTTAATGTATTCTTATTGAGAATTACAAGAAACAAAGTTGAAAGCATGGGTGTCAGATATGATAATGCACCAATGATCCTTGCATCTCCTCGTTTTAATGCAGCGCTCCATGTAAACAAACCTATGGTCATCGGCCCTATTGCCAGGATCAATAAGTAACCCCAATCTTTTATTGTCAGATTGATAATACTTCTAACAATATTTGCTTCGCTTGAATAGACAGCACAGGCAATTAATCCTGCAAAAAAGCAAAAACCACATACTGCCGTATCAGCAAAAGCAGGCAACCTTTTTGTGATCAATGAATAATTTGACCAGACCAGGGCTGCCAAAAAAGCCAGGATGTAGCCAAAATAATTGCTTCCCAAAAAAACTAGCTTCCCATTGGTTATGATCAGCCACACACCCACCATACCTAGAACTGCTCCAACAATATGATAAGCGCGGAGGGATGAATTCTTTAAATACAATGGAGAAAAGACAACAATGAACAATGGCCATAGATAATTAATGATATTAGCTTCAACTACATCAGCATATTGGTACGATGTAAACAACAGGAAGTGGTATCCAAACAGGCTACCTACTCCAATAAGGAAAGTTTTCAGGGGTACCTTCCAGGTTTTTATCCATGGAATTGTGAACAATCCACATAACGTCAATGAAACCCCTATCAAAAAGAGAGGTGGCAGGTGACTTAGTCGATTTACAATTGCTGCCTGAAATCCCCATAAGCAGATGGTAGTAATAGCTAGCAACAATGCAGAAATTGGCATGTCTAGTCGTAAACCCAATATTTATGATCAAATATCAGCCAATTGCAGCTTATTATGCTGCTATGGTTACATTTCTTGTTAATTGTATTCAGTTTTTATCAAGAAATCAGCTTAAATCCGAATGGCCTCTTTCAGTGCACTAAGGAATAACAATACATTTTCTTCTCTGCTGTTATAGCCCATTAAACCTATACGCCATACTTTTCCAGCCAGTTGTCCCATTCCGCCTGAAATCTCGATATTGAAATGCTCGATCAGGTAACGAATGACAGCTTTTCCATCCACTCCAGCTGGAATTACTGCAGTTGTGAGTGATGGTAAACGGATTTCGGAATCTACATGGCAGGCAATACCAAGGTCTTGTAAACCATCCCACAATAATTCTGCATTTTTCTTATGCCGCATCCACCGGGCTTCCAGACCTTCTTCTGCCACCATTCTCAATGACTCGCGTAATGCATAAGCCATATTAATAGGTGCAGTGTGATGATACGTCCGCTCTGTCCCCCAATATTTACTGATCATCGTCATATCAAAATACCAACTGATCACTTTTTCTTTGCGAGAGTTGATCTTTTCCATAGCTCGCGTATTGAATGTGATGGGTGCTAATCCCGGAGGGCAAGCCAGACATTTTTGCGAACCACTATACGCAATATCAACACCCCATTTATCAATGAAAAGCGGTACACCCCCCAGGCTGGTGACAGTATCTGTCAACAGCAAACAATCATAATGATGGCATAAATCAGCAATTCCCTCCAATGGTTGGCAGGCACCTGTTGACGTCTCTGCATGAACCAATGCCAGGACAGAAGGACGATATTTTTCCAGACCTTCTCGTAATTCATCAAGGCTGAATACCTTTCCCCAGGGAATCTCAATCCTGCATACTTTCCCTCCAAAACGTGAGGCAATTTCACAAATACGCTCGCTAAAATAACCATTGACACCAACCAGTACAACATCTCCTGGTTCGACTGCATTGGCAATGGCTGCTTCCATTCCACCACTACCTGTCGCACTAACTGGTAATGTGTACTTATTGGATGTCTGCCATGCATATCTTAATAATTCCTGTACTTCAGACATCAGTTCGACGAAGCAAGGATCAAGATGACCAATAGTAGGATACGATAATGCTTGTAGAACTCTTGGGTGGGGGTTTGAAGGTCCAGGCCCCAGTAACAAACGCGTTGGCAGATTGAGTTGTGAAGGAAGTTTTTCTAATGTGTATTCAATTGCAGGCAATGTTTTTATTTCTTTTCCCATTTTTGTACTCCAAAGGTAAGGTATTCTTCAGATTTATGCAAATAAACTATCATCCAATACAGTCTGAAATTAAATTATCGAATATTTTTCCTTGAGCTTTTCCAGTACTCGATCTAATTCCATCTTCTCATTACCATTGATCGGTAATAAAGGTAATCGAGTTGGTCCACCATAGAATCCGACTTTATCCATGGCATACTTCAATCCTGGTACTCCATAACCAGAAGTAACTAAAGTATTTAAATCAACAAGATCACGTTGAATTTCGATTGCCTTTTCTTGTTTTTTATCTTTATAAGCGTTCATTAAGAGGCGCAGTGGAGCTCCAGCTATATTTGCCAATGCCATAACACCCCCGACAGCGCCAATACTTAAAAATGGCAAAAAGGCACTGCCAGTACCACAAAGCACCTGGAATTTGGGGCAGGCTGTCAATAACTGTCCCATCTTGATCACATTTGAACTGCTGTCTTTTATTCCTATGATGCCTGGAATTTCAGCAAGTGCTTTCAAAGTATCAATTGAAAAATCAATGCCAGTAAAAACTGGCACATTATAAATAATGATTGGAATTGGGGATGCCTTCGACAATAGAGTATAGTGATTGATCAGCGTTTTGTGGTTCATTGACGCTTTGTAATAGAAAGGTGGCATGACAAGTGCTGCTTTCGCTCCATAAGAAGCTGCTTTAGCGGTTAATTCGATTGTTTCAGAAGTTGTTTCTGCGCCAGTTCCTGCAATGAAATATTTTTCGCTTCCTTTCATAATATCTGCGCAGCATTTCCATATTTTCAACCGTTCTTCTTTGGTCAAATAGACAACTTCGCTGTTTGAACCTGGCATAACTATTCCATCAAGTGGCAAACTGATCCACTTACAAATATTCTGTTCCAATTTATCGAATGCAATTGATTCATCTTGATTAAAAGGCGTAGGAATAGGTGGGTAAATCCCTGCTAAATTCATCATCATTGATAACTTCTTTCTCAATTATCGGTTATTGTTAATTACTACATCCTGCATTTTCCAGGAAATTCAGAAAGTATTACCCTCCCAGGTAATGTTTCTTGATATCTGGATTGGATAAAAGACCTTTCCCTGAATCCTCAAGGACAATATTCCCGCTCTCAATGATCAATCCACGATCTGCTACTTTTAACGCAATACGAGCGTTTTGCTCCACTAGAAGAATCGTTGTACCCTCAGTATGCAATCGCTTTATGATTTGAAATATTTCTTTTATTAAAAGTGGAGCGAGACCAAGTGATGGTTCATCTAGTAATAATAATTTCGGTTTTTCTATCAATGCTCGCCCGATACAAAGCATTTGCTGCTCCCCACCACTCAATGTTCCAGCCTGTTGGTTTTTTCTTTCGCGTAATACAGGGAAAAGTTCAAACACTCTTTCCACGTCTTCGTTGAATGTGGCAGTGTTCTTCAATGCAAAAGTTGCCAATGTCAAATTCTCTGTAACGCTTAATCTTCCGAAAATCTGTCTACCTTCAGGAGCCAGAACAATTCCATTTCTTACGATCATATGGGTTGGTTGCCCATTGATCTGCTTCTCTTCGAACAATATTTTTCCTTTTTCAACTGGCACCAGTCCAACTATGGCACGCAAAATGGTTGATTTTCCTGCACCATTTGGGCCGATCAAAGCCACCAATTCGCCAGATTCGATTCCAAAAGAAATATCTCTTACTGCCCGAATACCCCCATAAGATACTGTGAGTTCCTGAATGTTAAGCAGCATCTGCATCCTCCTCGGTTCCGAGGTAAGCTTTGATCACATCTGCGTTCCTCTGGACTTCAGCGGGAATTCCCTGACCAATATTTTTTCCAAAGTTAAGTACATATACATAACTGGAAACACCCATAGCAACACTCATATCATGCTCAACCAGGATTACTGCACGTTCAGGAGTTGGCAGTTGTATTATCAGAGTTTTCAATTCTTCTTTTTCAGTTGTATTCATACCTGCAGCAGGTTCATCAAGTAAAATTAATTTTGGATCAGAGACTAGTGCTCGTGCAATTTCAAGCTTTCGTCTATCGCCATACGGTAAGCTGCCAGCTTTTAATTGCAATTTATTCTCCATACCCATAAAACGCAGTGCCTCTACCACTTTTTCTCTCGCCCACTTTTCTTCTCTTTGTTGGCTTGGAGGGTGAAAGAAAGATGAAAACAATCCTGAATGCAGGCGAGGTTCAACCCCAACCAGCGCGTTTTCCAAAACCGTCATGGTTGGAAAAATTCTAATGTTTTGGAATGTACGGGTGATCCCGATCCTTGAAACTTCAGATGCAGGAATCTTTGAGATTTCCTGCCCTAGAAAAACAACACTACCTGAGTTTTGAAAATAATGGCGTGTTATAACATTAAAAAGTGTCGTTTTTCCTGCACCATTTGGCCCTATTACAGCAGTTATTCTACCTGCTCCTGCCTCCATAGAGACATGATCTAGTGCAATCAATCCACCAAATTTGATAGTTATTTGCTCTAGAGTTAACAACCTTAACCTCTTCCCTTACTCATTTTTTACAGTAGGAATCTTCAGTGTTTTTCGTATGCGTTGGTATGCTTTATATAGCACTGAGCCACTATCCACGCTTCCCAGTAAACCACTCGGGCGATAGACCATGATCAATACAAGCCCAATTCCATATGCCAGCATACGATATTGAGCGAATGGACGAAGCAATTCAGGCAACCCAGTAAGCAAGGCTGTGCCTACCAAGACTCCTGGAATCGTTCCCAACCCACCAATAATGATGTAAAGCAAGATATCTACCGACTTCATTACACCAAAGTCAGTTGGATTGACAAACAGCAAGTAATGAGCATAGAAACCTCCAGCAAGCCCAGCAAAACATCCACCCATGACAAACGCAAATACTTTATATTTTCCGAGGTTCACTCCAAATGATTCTGCAATTAATTCATCTTCACGTATGGCAGTCAGAATTCTACCGGTGCGAGATTTTGTCATCATGTATGTGAGGAAAATACAAATAGCAACTCCTCCAGCCACCCAATACAAATTTGTCATCTGTAAAATGCCATGGAGACCAAGAGCGCCATTTGTGAATTTAAAGTTTAACATTGAAACCCGAAAGACTTCGCCAAATCCAAGTGTTGCAATAGCCAGATAGTCACCTCTCAATCGCAGAGAAGGATATCCCACTAGAGCTGAGGCAATGCCTGCCAGAACCACACCGGCCAATAAAGCAACAGGAAAAGGCACATTAGAATTCAGGGTCAGCAATGCAGATGTGTATGCTCCAATGCCTGCGAAAGTTGCGTGTGCTAAAGAAAATTGCCCAGTCAACCCCGTAATAATATGCAATCCGAGAGCAGAAATCACATTTATGCCGATTATGATCAGTATGTGTTGGGTTAATGCATCCATTTTTACCCTATGCTCGAACAGTCGTTTTCATACCTAAAATTCCAGTTGGGCGGGCTAATAAAATGATGATCAGTAAAGTAAATGCAACTGCATCACGCCATGAAGAAGAAAGGTAAGCAACTGCAAAGATCTCTGAAATTCCGAGGATAAATCCTCCGATGACAGCACCTCTGACGCTACCAATACCGCCCAGAACTGCTGCAATAAATGCTTTTATCCCAAATAGAGATCCAATATATGGAAAAAACGCATTATAGTAAACAGCCACAAGAACCCCTGCTGCTGCACCAAGGGATGACCCAAGCAGGAATGTCAAACTGATTACCTTATTAATGGAAACTCCCATCAAACTTGTAGCTTCATAATTTTCTGCAGTAGCGCGCATTGCCATACCTATGCGGGTTTTTTGGACAAGTAATTCCAAACCCAGCATTAAAACGATCGCGACCACCAGGATGATTATCTGCAAGGCGGAAATTTTTACACCCAATATATCAAGAACTGGAAATTGATATTCCAGAGGATATCTCTCAGTTTGAGGACCGATTAATAAAACAATTGCCGTCTGTAAAGTAACAGATACGCCAATGCTACTGATCATAGGAGCTAATCGTGCAGCTTTACGAAGTGGTCTATATGCCACTCGTTCAACTAGTACCCCTATTCCACCAACAATAAGCATTGATAATATTAGCGCTGGTACCAGCCCAACATGGAGGAATGAAACAAGAAGGAATCCAACGTAAGCACCAAGCATGAATAGATCGCCATGTGCAAAATTGATGAAGCCGAGAATTCCATAAACTTGCGAATACCCCAGGGCTATCAGCGCATAGATACTGCCGATCGTTAAACCATTGAAAATTTGGTTGATTAACAAATCTGGTTCCTTTCATGTTAAGCCTTATCTCCTGATGACTATGCGTAACCATCAGGAGATAAGTTTCATCAACAACTACTTTGCGGCATCCTGAACTTTCACAAGAAGGAATTCACCATTTTGATGTTCAAGAATAAAGGTAGACATAACAGTCTCTCGATTTTCATCAAAGGAGATTTTTCCTTCAACACCTTCGAAGTCTTTAATTGCGGCGAACGCATCTCGGAACTTCGCACGATCTGGTCCTGAAACCTTTAGAGCTTCAAACATCATCCATGCAACATCATAAGCTGATGCAGCTGCGGCTTCTGGTTGTGCATCATAGCGTTTTGTAAATTCTTCAGTGAAAGCCTTGGCTTTAGGTGCATCGTAGGCACTGTTAAAGCTGCTATAAAGATAGATACCATTTGTGGCTTCACCACCTACTTTATGGAGTGTTTCAGAGTCGTTGATACCATCGCCACCCAGGAATGGTACAGTCAATCCCTGTTTTAAGGCTTCGATGGCTACCAATGATCCTTCAGCAGCGTATCCAGCCAGGATTATTGCATCCGGTTCAGCCTGGACAATTTTTGTTACCTGAGCAGAAAAATCAGTATCGCCATCACTGTAAGTTTCAACAGCAACCATTTCAATTCCCAACTTTGCAGCTTCTTCTGCCCATATTTTTTGAGCAGCTACACTGTAATCATTATTCAGGGAATACACCATGGCGATTTTTTTCAGGTCGTATTTTTCTTTTGCCCATGTCAGGATGGCAGGAATGGCAACCGCAGCAGTGTTGGCTACACGGAATGAGTATTCTCCAATTTCGGGAATACCATCTGCAGTGGTTGCAAATCCACACATGACCAGACCGCCCTGATTTGCGATCGGTGCACCAATAAAGTTATCGCCACTCATTACAGACCCAATCACAGCAATGATCTCTGGATCTTCAACGAATCGCTTCATAATGGTGGCAACTTCGGTTTTATCGGTTCGATCGTCTTGATAATCAACTTCAACCATCGCACCATTAATTCCACCCTGAGC
>JBDKSY010000288.1:0-2164 GCA_039680395.1 Anaerolineaceae bacterium
AAAGTCAGACCCGCTACTGAGGGGCTATTGAATTCGTGTCAACTCATGAGCATCAAAGGAAATGTGCTTGTTTTGGCATTTTCCAATGATGTCATCAAATCGAAGATGGAAACAAAAGAGAATCTGGCGCTCACTCGCAGCGTTTTGAACCAGATATTCGAGCGGGACCTCGAAATCTCGTGTGTTTTAAATAACAGAGCCACAGGTGCACCCATTGATATGGATATTGAAGAAAATGGGATCGTGCGTGCAGCATTGAATCTGGGTGGCGTAGTCAAGAAGAAGGAGTAATTAAATGGCAAAAGGATATAACCGTGGGATGAGCCCTTCAGGTGGTCAGGCAGGTATGCTTTCGCAGATCAAGAAACTGCAGGAACAGATGGAAAAGGCTCAGGAAGAACTGAAAACAGAGACAATTACCGTTTCTGCGGGCGGCGGAGCAGTTAAAGCCACCATCACTGGCGACCAGCTTTTCACAGCATTCGAAATTGACCCTGAACTATTGAAAGATGCAGATGCTGAAATGCTGCAAGACCTGGTGTTGAGCGCAGCCAACCTGGCATTAGAAAAATCGAAGGAAATGGCAGCCGAACGGATGGGTCCACTGGCTGGCGGTTTGCCTGGTTTCGGATTCTAACTCATGGCTATACTGCCTGCTCCAGTTCAGAACCTGATTGATGCATTTTCACGTCTGCCTGGTATTGGTCCAAAAACCGCTTCACGGCTGGCGTTTTTTCTGCTGCGAACACAGAACGACCTTCCACAGCAACTGGCAGATGCCTTGCTTGCGCTGCAAACAGCAACCGGAATGTGCCCGCAGTGTTTCAGCATCACGCTGGCTGATCAACCATTATGCGATATTTGCGCGGATAGCCGGCGTGACCCGGGCTTGATCTGTGTGGTTGAAGAAGCGCTGGATGTGCTGGCGCTGGAACGCACCGGTGGGTATAACGGGCATTATCATGTGCTTCACGGAGTGCTTTCTCCCATCGAGGGAATCGGCCCGGACGATCTCAAGATCAAACCCCTGTTGGAAAGAGTACAAAAGGGAAATATTCGAGAGATCATTCTGGCAACCAACCCCAGTATGGAGGGTGACGCCACTGCACTTTATCTCAAGCAGCAGTTGGCTTCCAGCGGGATTCACATTACCCGTCTGGCACGTGGTTTACCCATGGGTGGCGATCTGGAATATGCCGATCAGAACACCATCTTACGGGCGCTTTCTGGTCGTCAGGATATGGGTTAATATTTTTCATTCCTTTTGAATCAAAAAAGGGTGCAATTGTGAAAGATTGCACCCTTTTCGTGTTCCAGTTTCTTATCGCTTTGTTGCCAGCACTTCAATTACTTGCCCACCGCTTTTTACCAAATAGTAGGGCACCCAGGCAATTCCATAATTGTCCAGGAAAATATTGGTTTTGCTGGGGCTGACAGGCACTTCGTCAACTTTGGTTATCTCTTTTTCCCATTTTACCTGAATATCATCCAGTGCTTTCTTATATTCGGCTTCTAATGCATTCATTTGCTGCTCGATAGCTGCCAGCTCTTCCTCTTCTTGTTTCAATTCAAGTTTTGATTGGCTGGTCATGCGGCGTTTGGTAATGGATTTGGAAACACTGCGTTTCCTTCCCACAAACATACTTAATAATAATTCTCCGTGAGTTCCGGCTTCCTCCAACCTGCGGGCATTCAGATCAGACTTTTGCTCTTCGACTTCCAATTCCTGCCGTTTTTCCTTTGCTTCCATTGCATCGCGTTTCTTATTAAAGGTAACAGCCAGTTTATCCTGTTCAGCGTCAGCAATTTCACTGGCAGCTTTACTGCACATGTCTCGAAATTCAGCGTCTGAAACCTGCGGGCCAGCATATACCTTAAGTGTCTGGTTGACCTTTACCCGGATGGTGCCTGTGCGAAATATCCAATCTTCAAAGTCATCACGAAAAGCAGTAGCTGTTCTTGCATCGGAAAGCCACCCTGGCAGCACAGCAAAGAGACTGTTCGGCATGGGTGCCGATTGCAGTTCATTTCGTTCATACGATCGCCAGGCATACTTATCCCAATCCAGAAGGTTCCTGGTTCCTTCAGAAACCAGGGATGCTGCTTTCTGGGTGTACTCCATGCTATATTTCTGGACAATATATCGAACTTCTGCCTGCGCCAG
>JBDKSY010000289.1:0-4481 GCA_039680395.1 Anaerolineaceae bacterium
CGAAAGAAAAAAGCCTTCAAAGTTGAGTGATCATTCATTTTGGGAGTAATGTATGCGTATTGGTCAAAACCCTGCAAAAAACTTGAAAGAGGTCGCCCATCCTGAACGGATCACCGTTGCAGTGCTGAATTACATTCCCTTTCAAGACGGTTTTTATGCTGAATCGCTGGATGTGCTCAAAGCCTGCCTGCAATCAGCCAGAGATGGCGCAGACTTACCCTGCGACCTGATGGTATTCGATAATGGTAGCTGTCATGAAGTGGTACAGTATCTAGTTGAAGAGAGAGAGGCTGGACGAATCCAATTTCTGGTACTATCTCAGAAAAACCTCGGGAAGGGTGGAGCCTGGAACTACATTTTTAATGCTGCTCCAGGCGAGATCATTGCTTATTGCGACAGCGATGCTCTGTTCTATCCAGGATGGCTTTCGAAAAGTGTTCAGGTTTTGGAGACATACCCGAAGGTCGGGATGATCACCGCCAGACCTTTACGCACTTTACCTGAGTTGTATTCTGCTACCATGGAATGGGCAAGAAGTAATCCTGAAGTTACAGTAGAAGAAGGTCAATTACAATCCTGGGAGATGTTCGAGGAGTTCAACAAGACCCTTAATTATGGTGTCGAAAAAGACCGTGAGATATTTGAAACTACCCGCGATGTGAAGATCATTTATAAGGGTGTACCCGCATTTGCAGGTGCCAATCATTTCCAATTTATCGGATGGAAAGAGACGCTTAGATCTTTCACACCATTTCACATGGATAAGCCAATGGGACAGGTGCGTATGCTGGACAAACGGCTCAATGAGGGTGGATTCTTGCGATTGATGACTGCAGACCCTCTGGTGCAGAACATGAGCAACACATTACCCGAAGAGTTGAGAGGCAAACCCCGGCAAGATAATAAGAAAAAGATCAAACTGGGAAAACGAGTTGCCAGTTTTACCCCTATTCGTAAGGTTCTCCTTTGGTTCCATGACGCAATTTTTCGGTTATATAACGAGTAGATTGGATTTCAAACAACAGGTATCATAGATGACGAAGAAAACAGTATTTATCAGCGCAGACCATGGATTGGCAATCGTTTATTTCTTACAAAGCGATGTAGTACCCACCTTATTGGAAAAAGGCGTTCAGGTGGTTGTTCTGACCGATGATGGGATCAAAGAACAAATTGAAAAACGATTTGGACAGGATGGCTTGATCATCGAGGGCTTACGACTGAAAGAAGCCCGCAGGTATGCTGAAACACATTCTGCAACAGCACAATGGTGGCTGAACTTCATGCGCCGGGTAAGCGGATCGAAAAGGATCAACACCGAGGCGATGGACAGCCATGTGGAACAGGTAGCCTTCGAAGCTACAGGCAGGCGTCGCTTGATGATGCCTTTCATGCGGATGATGGTCAATTACCTGCGGAATTCTGCTTCTGCGCGGAAACATCTGGTGCAGGATCAAATGCGGTTCAGCCCCGAACTGTATACCGACTTGTTTGAGAAATATCAGCCTGAATTAGTGGTTGCATCCACACCTGGTTGGCGTCTTGACCGGTATCTGCTGCGTCAGGCGGTGAAAAGGAATGTTCCCACTGCAGCAGTGATCGTAGGTTGGGACAATCCCAGCAGCTACAGCATTCCAGGTGCATCAATGGATTGGGTGAACTGCTGGTCAGAAAAACAGAAAGAAGAACTGGTGCTGGGCTCTGATTGGAAACCGGAACAGGTGAATGTTGGTGGCATTCCAACTTATGATGGCTATTTTCGTAAACAATGGCTGATGAGCAGAGAAGAATACTTCAAACTACATGGTTTGGATCTTAATCGGAAATTGTTGGGATATGCCTGCAGTTTCATTACTTTTTCGCCAAATTACCAGAATATCGAACCTCTGGCTCGCATGGTGGCGGAAGACCGTTTTGAACAGCCAGCGCAGTTACTGATCAGGCTGCACCCCAATCATTTTATGACTGAACCATTATTTGCCGGGGAGCGCGAACGTATCCAGGAATTGACCCGGCGTTACCCGCATGTTCATGTGGTCGAGCCGGTTCCATTGGGTGGTGAGCTGGGCTACTATTCTGGCGAAGATATGCCAGAAAAGACTTCCATGATGGCATATTCTGATGTATTTTTAACGGTATATTCCACCATGGTGGTAGAGGCTGCCATTCATGATCGCCCGATCGTGAGTGTGTGCTTTGATGCTCCGGGAGGCTGGAATGTGCCTGGTAGATTCGACCTTCCGCTATCCAAAATAGGAGAATGGCCGACCCATCAGCGTTTCCGCAAGGCTGGAGCAGGACGAGTGGCCTTGACTGAAAACGAGCTGCAGGATGCTGTACAGTATTCTTTGAACAATCCTGATGCTGAAAAGGAAAAACGACGCCAATTCATTGAGCAAGAAGTAACCTTCAGAGATGGATTTTCAGGGAAAAGAACAGGCGAATACCTGTATAGTTGCATAGGAAAGCGGGCTGGGAAATGAAATTCTTGATCGCTGGTTTAGGTTCGATAGGGCGCAGGCATTTCCGAAATTTGATCAACCTGGGGGAACGGGATATTATCTTGTTCCGCAGCCATAAAAGTACCCTGCCAGATGAAGAACTGGCGGGCTTCCCGGTTGAAACAGAACTGGAAGCTGCACTGAAACATAAACCTGATGCTGTGATCATTTCCAATCCCACTGCTATGCATTTAGAGGTGGCGCTTGCTGTCGCAGAAGCGGGGTGCCATATATTCATCGAAAAGCCCGTTGCGTATAGTCAGCAAGGGACAGACAAGCTGTTGGAAGTTATAAAAAAGAAACAGCTAATAGGAGCAGTTGGATTCCAATTCCGTTTTCATCCAGGATTAAGAGCTGCTTATGAACTGGTAAAACAGGGCAAGCTAGGAAATATCATTTCTGCACAGGCTTTTTGGGGAGAATATCTGCCTGGCTGGCATCCATGGGAAGATTACCGCCTGACGTATGCTGCGAGAACAGACCTGGGTGGGGGTGTTGTACGTACATTGTGTCATCCCCTGGATTATCTGGTCTGGATGTTTGGACCAGTGAAGACAATTGATGCGAGCGTTCTTTCGACAGGTCAGTTGGATATTGATGTGGATGACCTGGCAGAGATCAATTTTACGTTTACCAATGGCACACTTGGGCATATCCATCTTGATTACCACCGAAGGCCGGGCAGCCATACTTTAAGTTTGATCGGAACAGAGGGAACACTGGAATGGGACAATGCCACTGGCATCACCCGTTTCCTTACTACAAGCATGGACCAGTGGAGAGAAGTTTTCCCTGCTGAGGGTTTTGAACGGAATAGCATGTTTATTTCAGAAATGAAGAATTTCATTCAGGCTGTTAAAGGGTTTGAAAAACCCGCCTGCAGCATTGATGAAGGAATTTATGACATGCACCTGGTTGATGCTGTCTATCAGGCGGGACAGGAACATAAATCTATCAACCTTGTCGAGGTGGGCAGGTGAAACTTTCGCGGTGGGTGAAGGGTATATTAATCAGTTTGTATTTTGTGGCAGTTTCCATCATTGTCACATACCCATTGATCACACATTTATCCACGCGAATGATTGGCCAGGTAGGCGATAACATCTACTTCGTATGGCTGATTGGGTGGTTCAAGAAGGCGATCTTTGAACTACATGTCAACCCATTCAATATCTGGTTCTTGAATTATCCGGCCGGCTGGAGCCTGGCATATACAGAGATCTCTCCAGCGCAGCTCCTGCTTGCCATGCCATTTGCTTTGCTTTTCAATCCTATGGCAGGCTATAACATTTCGATGCTGCTAACGTTTTTCCTTTCGGGCATAAACATGTATTTGTGGATGAAGCACTTGACTGGAAAAACCAGTGTGGGGATCATAACAGGTACTGCCTACGCCATTCTACCCTTTCATCTGGCGCACTTCCTTATCGGACATCTGAATATATCCGGGATCCAGTGGTTTCCACTTTTCTTCTGGGGATTGTTTGAATTACTGAAAGGCGATGCTTCTCAAGACAGAAAGAAATATATCATTCTTACCGGCATCAGTTATGGATTGATCGGCATGACTTCGATGTATTGCCTGTACATGACTGTTTTAATTGTTGGCGTGCTAATCATCGTGAACCTTTTCTTCATTCGGAAGAAGGCGTTAACCTGGAGTTATTGGAAACCATTTCTATTAACAGGTCTGGTTGCTCTTCCCCTGGTGGCTTTTGGTCTCTGGCCATATCTATCTTTAAATGCAAGAGGTGGTTTACCAGATAGAAGCCTGGATGTCGTGCGCATTCTGGCGGCATCTGCAAGCCCACTTGATTATCTTCTCCCATCAACTGATCACTTTTTATTTGGCAAATGGGTTAACGAGCATTTCAACCGGCAGCTATGGATTGAAACTTCCCTTTATGTTGGAGTAATCAACATTATCTTTGCTGGATTTACCCTGTTCACGAAAAAGGGTAAGCGAGAAAAGGAGTTCGT
>JBDKSY010000290.1:0-1892 GCA_039680395.1 Anaerolineaceae bacterium
CCAATGAAAAATCACGCGGATCATGTCCTTTTTCGACGCTTACCACACGAGTGGCATCTGCCATATTGTTGTTTACAACGGTGTAAATTCCATAAGCTGCTGCAATCGTATCAATTCCCAATGGATCAGCTATCTCACGTTTCACGGCATCATAAGATGCCTGTTTATCAATGGAAAACTCACCACCGAGGTAGAAATCGGGATTGATATACCCCAGTACAACATTGACATCGGTTGTAGCGGGTTTGGTACCACCT
This sequence comes from Anaerolineaceae bacterium, assembly GCA_039680395.1. Classification (GTDB taxonomy): domain Bacteria; phylum Chloroflexota; class Anaerolineae; order Anaerolineales; family Anaerolineaceae; genus UBA4782. The sequence goes on from JBDKSY010000290.1 coordinate 258, forward strand.
TTGCCATAACAAGCCGGGCCAGGAACTGCACCAGCAGACTGCGGACCTACCTTCAACATATTGCCTTGATTCAGGTATGCCAGTGAACCACCACCTGCACCGATGGTATTAATATCTATCATTGGCAATGCAACCCGGTATCTGGCTACTTCGCCTTCCGTTGTCATGGAATACTTACCATCTTTAATGAGTGTTACGTCATAACTGGTACCGCCCATGTCCATCACGATCAAATTGGGTGTATTCAACTGCTTGGCAAAGAACATGCCTCCTACCGCACCGGCAGAAGGGCCAGAGAGCAATGTTGAAGCACCATGTTCCACACCATACGATGCTGACATAATGCCACCGTTGGATTGGGTTACAAGGACTTCATGTTTGAAACCTGCTTCGGTAAGTTTGTTTTGTAATTTGGTGAGATATCGTCCAAGAACGGGTCCGACATATGCATTGACCGCTGTTGTGGAGCTCCGTTCATATTCACGGATTTGTGGCAAAATTTCAGAAGAAATCGAAACGTAACAATCCGGGTATTCTTCGTGAATGATTTCGCGTATCCGTGTCTCATGGACTGGATTCATAAAGGAAAAGAGGGTACATACTGCTATGGCTGTGACACCCTCGGTTTTTAAATTGTTCACAACCAGGCGAGTTTCATCTTCATCCAGAGGAGTGATCACTTTACCAGAATAATCCAGTCTTTCAGTCACACCCAGCCGGAGATAACGCGGAATGATAGGAGGTGGAGAAGCCAGGGAAAGGTCCCAGATATTTTCCTTATGGGCTCGCCGCATTTCCAGGGCATCTCGGAAGCCTTTGGTAGTGATCAGTCCAGTTTTTGCACCGTTATACTGAAGCATGGTGTTGGTAGCCACGGTAGTTCCATGAACAAGAGTATCCACTTTCCTTAAAAAATCGGAAAATTCAAGGTTAAAGAATCTGGCAGCTTTCTTCAAGCAATCAAAAAGCCCAATGGATGAATCTGCTGGTGTGGAGGGGGATTTGAAGATATACATCTCCCCTTTACTGGTAGTTACAACAAGGTCGGTAAAGGTTCCCCCAATATCAATGCCTACCCGGTAAGTGACATCGCTCATTATATTGATCCTGCCTTTTTCCAGATTTTGGTGGTCTCTTCAACCGTTCTGCGTTGAATCTCTTCTTCATCAACATTTACCAGTTTGTGGTCATCCACTACAATCTTTCCATCTACCAGCACAGTTTCGACATTTGCACCATCCACATCGTTGATAAGAGTGTCATAGAACACCTGTGGCAGGAGCGGTGAGGGTTGCTCAGGTTTGATGATGAGAATATCTGCTTTCTTACCGACTTCCAATGAACCGATCTGGTCTTCTTTTTGAATGGCTTTTGCCGCGTTGGTGGTGGCAAAATCAATTGCCTGGAAGGATGGAATGACTCCCGGATTGTGATGATGTACTTTGTGTAGCAGATAGGCCATACGGATGTACTGGAATAGATCCAAAGTGAAGAAGCAGTCATGCCCCAGGCTGACGGTGATCCCTTCATTCAGCATTTCGACAATGGGGGCAACTCCATTTCCACCCAGCATATTGCTCATGGGGGTATGAGCAACTTTGACATCATAATCCCGCCAAAGAGCAATTTCTTCCG
>JBDKSY010000291.1:0-3180 GCA_039680395.1 Anaerolineaceae bacterium
GCATCAGGTTCAATGGCTTTTTCAGGGTCTGTAAGCAATGGCAGTTTCGTAAAATCAACCTTGACTTTCTGAACCCCTTCTTCAGCACTCTTTTCTGATTCTGCCACAACTACGGCTACAATATCCCCTTCATATCTTGTAATTTCATTGCAAAAGACTGGCCGGTCAAGGTTATAGGTGCACAAGTTAATACCCGGGAGATCAGACGCGGTTAGTACCCGCACTACACCCGGTACATTGAGTGCATCCTTGATCTCTATTTGGTTGATTTTTGCATGAGGGAAAGGTGCAAAAACACACTTACAGGTAAGCATATTACTCATATGCACATCAGACGGATATACTAAAACACCCCTTGCTTTGTTCAGGCCATCAATACGCGAGACTGTTCCACCTACAAAAGAACGAGAAGTCATGAGTTTCACTCCATCACTGAAAAGTAATAGTAAAACTCCAGCGCCTACTTCTTATTGAATCTGCCTTAAAAGCACTCAAACCTTTGCAAGAAGACGCGTGCAAATAAAGCTACACTCGCTTCATAGCTTATTAGGTATATGAGGTTTTCACTTAAAACATGGCTTTTATGCGCAGAAACTGTAGTGTCCATGCTGGTTCGATGATTTGCCATTCTGCCTAAATTTATAAAGTTTTCTCATTGCCTGGTTATCATACCATTATAGAATTATGTTATTATTAAAGAGGTAGAACCACAAGAACCACTTTATACCAATCTGATAGTACCACTTGTTGATATTTTCAGCCTTTCACAATCAAAACTTTATGATATATTTCTAAAATATTCTCAACATTTACCTTGTTCCATTGGTGATCACCTTTTAAAACTTTCTTATACTCTATACAGTGCCACGAAGCTTAGGAACATGAAAAACAATATTTCTGCTACCCTCCCCCTTAACCAGGACTCTGAAATCCCCCTTTATCGCCAAATCTATAGAAATTTACGACGTGCAATAATGCTTGGACAGATCTTACCAGGCACTAAAATGCCTTCAACGCGTACACTTTCTAAACAGCTAAATGTCTCTCGAAATACTGTGATCAATGCTTATGAGCAATTGATCGCCGAGGGATGTCTGGTATCTGAACATGGATCAGGTACCTATGTGGCATTTAATCTGGAAAGTACAAATCTTACCCCATCATCTGAATCTATCCATAAGCCAGAAAGAAACGGAAACTCAAATAGAGCAGATAGAATGCTGAAAATGTTGCATCGCACGATCAAGCCAATGCCTGCATGCAAAGATGGGAAAATTCGCGCATTTCGCGAAGGTGTACCCGCATTGGATATGTTTCCGTATAAAACCTGGCAACGGCTGATCAATAAAGCCTGGCGATTCAGTCCGTCCGAATTACTTTGCGGTGGCAGTTATTTGCCTTTATGTGAAGCCATCGCAGCTTATCTCAATGTCGCAAGAGGAGTCAGTTGCAACCCTGAACAGGTGATCGTTGTTTCTGGCTCTCAAATGGGCATCAGTCTGGTCGGTCAAGTACTGCTTGACCCGGGAGAAGCAGTTTGGATTGAAGATCCAGGATACCCAGGTGCGTATGGTGCTTTCCAGAGCGTATCAGTAACTACTATACCAGTGCCTGTTGATAAAGAGGGACTTCTTCTCCAGGAAGGTATTCGAAAATATCCAAACGCCCGGTTGGCCTTCGTAACCCCTTCTCACCAATTCCCTCTTGGATCCATGATGAGTTTCAGAAGACGTCTTGAACTTCTCAATTGGGCAGAGCAAAATAATTCCTGGATCCTTGAGGATGATTACGATAGCGAATTCCGTTATTCAGGAAGGCCGATCACAGCCTTGCAAGCGATTGATATGAAGCGACGTGTAATTTATCTTGGGACCTTCAGTAAAGTAATGTTTCCAGCTATACGACTTGGATACCTTGTCGTTCCGCTTGATCTTGTTGAAGCATTCAAAGCAGCTCGCCAGTTTACCATTCAATATCCTCCATTGCTTGAACAGGCAGCTCTAGCAGATTTTATCAATCTGGGACACTTCAATCACCATATTCATCGGATGAGAACACTCTATGAATCACGTCAGAATATCTTGATCAAAGCTGCCAAGAATGAATGGGAAGGGATGATCGAAACCGAGTCATCTGATGCAGGAATGCATCTCATTGGTTGGTTACCTGGTTCTATGGATGACCAGGATGCTTCAAAAAAGGTTGCAAGATGTGGCATTGATGCTTTTCCCCTTTCAAATTTTTGTTTTGATGAAAAATTACGAGGAGCGTTTGTGTTAGGATTCGCGGGGATCAACGAAAATGATATAAGAGCTGGTGTATCTGCCATTAGGCAGGCGTTAGTAGTCAATAGAAAATATAACCGCTCAGCTCAAATCTTACCTGCAGTATAAAGGTAATTTTCTTATCTATCTACATGATAAGCATCAGGGGCTGTTCTTTCATGAAACAGCCCCTGATCAGTTTTACCTAGATCTTCTTTTCAATCTCGTCTTTCGCTCTTGCCAGGAAATCTGCGAAAGGCATTGGACCAGGGTTCTCACCCGTGCGTAGTCGCAAAGCCACCTGACCAGATTCCATTTCCTTGTCGCCTACTACCAGCATGTAGGGTATCTTCTGGTTTTGAGCGTCGCGGATCTTCGCGTTCATGCGTTCAGTACGATCATCAACTTCAGCACGCAGACCGGCTTCTTTTAACTGCTTTTTTATGCTAATAGCGTAATCCACGTGCCGGTCAGCGATCGGGATCACCATCGCCTGCACCGGGCTCAGCCAGACAGGGAAAGCACCAGCGTAGTGTTCAATGAGAATGCCAAAGAAACGTTCCATGCTGCCAAGCAGAGCACGGTGAACCATGTAAGGACGATGTGGTTGACCATCCTCACCAATGTATTCCAGGTTAAAGCGTTCGGGTTCATTGAAATCAAATTGGATCGTTGAAAGCTGCCATTCACGATCCAGCGCGTCTTTTACCTTAAGGTCAATCTTTGGACCATAGAACGCGCCACCACCTGGATCTATCTCGTAAGGCATTTTCGCCCGTTTGAGGGATGCTTCCAGAGCTTTTTCAGCAGCATCCCATTGTGCAGGGTCACCTACTGATTTTTCCGGTTTTGTACTTAAGAAAGCCTTGATCTTCTCGAAACCAAACGCACGCAGAATGTGCAAGCTAAAACCCAA
>JBDKSY010000292.1:0-4415 GCA_039680395.1 Anaerolineaceae bacterium
TTTCGGGTCAATGTCAATGGTTTTTCGCAAATGACATGCTTTCCCGCAAGCAAGGCATCTTTTGCCATCTGAAAATGGAGATTGTTGGGGCTGCAAATATGGACGACATCAATTTCATTGTTTTCCAGCAATTTTCGATAATCATCGTAATAATATGGGACATCGTACGTTTCTGCTTTTCTTTTTGCCTGTTCCATATTTGACCCCACCAAAGCAATCACATCTGCCTTAAAACTTCTTCTGGCATTCTCAATGTGAATGGGACCAATAAATCCGACACCAATAACGCCAACCTTTAATTTTTGATCCATAATCATCCTTTCACATAGGTACTTGCTACTGCCACATCTCAAAGGCAGTTTTTGCAATTCACGATACCCGGGAATTTATCATAGTGCATTCAACCATGCACCATTTTAATATATATCTGGTCAGGTATATGGATGAGAGAAGAAGAACTTCACTGTTGATATAATAAATTCATGAACCGTTATCCTTTAACAGTAACCATCACCTTCATCCTCATTCTTGCAAACGCAGCTTTCTGGTTGATGTATGCGTTTTTGATGGGGATTGGAGCCATTCCAATACCAGGTACTTTCCGATGGATCATGTTCGGGATGGCATTGGTTTGTTCTGCATTGCTGGCAGGTTCGATATTCTTTCTGTATAAAAGAAACCGCATAGCCTTTTTCTTCACCACAATTCTGCTTACAGTTGTCGCGGTGTTATCCATAACGGATGAAACCGGGCCGGCAGATATTCTTACCTTTGTAAGTAGCCTGGCGGCTTTGGTGTTGCTGTTCAAGGACAGGGCATGGTATTTAAGCAAGTGAAATATGATCCGTGGAGATCATTTGTGGTGTGTCTTATTGATCTATGCTTTATATTTATTAACTTGTAATTCATATTATTACAGCAGGGTGGAAAATGAATAATTATTCGCCAAAATTATTTGGAAATTATTTTAAGGGTTGGGGGGATAACATAAAAGAACGCGTTATCAGTCATCAATTGAGGGTTTCGCATAAATCTCTTTTAGCGATTGCAAAAGTCGCAAGTATCTTTTCCTGGATAATTTTTGTGTTTTTTATTTTATCCGCAATAAATTATTATTATCAGGCTAAAACTGTTTATTTTATAAAATTTGCCGGCTCCATCCCAACCAATAGTTTTGAGCAAATGCTTACTTACGATTTTACTTATGCAATAAAGTTATTTTTAAATATGATAAAAGAATTGCTTCATGGAGGTTTTTATTTTCTTGTTCTCAAGGGAATTTCATGTGGATTAAGAATGATCGTACAAACAGATATCAACTATAGGACTAAAGCAATATGCAATGAAAGAGAGAGCAGCAATGATCTCTGAAAATGCACATCAAGATAAATTCAAGCTCCAAAAAGAGGCGTTTTTTCTGATCAAATGGTTGAACCGTGCAGCAAATTTGATTATTATCTTTTACATTATTCTCTATCTTCAACAAATACCCTTCTGGCATGAAATAATACTACGTGACCTGGATGAGTATTCGATATGGCCGCCAGTCATTTGGATCATGGCATGTGCAGTATGCCTGGCAGAAGCAGGTATTAATAGTATTCTTTATTATCTTCCGTTACAAACAATGAAGGTGATCCTCAAAATATTGATCAACATGGAATACACCAGCCATTATGGCGAACATGCGCTTTTACTCGATGGCACATTGGGAGCACGAAGTATAAAAAAATAGAGTTGCGTGAATAGCTTTTGCAGGATGGCGATGAGAACGATGATTAAGAGAGCAAAAAATAATTCATCCAGCTCTCAATTCACCATGTGATACTGATACTTATCAATCATCAACCGCAGCTATAATTCTTGTAAGGTAAAAAATTAAAGCATTTCCAAAAGGATGAATACCAGATGATCCACATTTCAGGTACTGCTGATTGGAATGCAGCCCACCCAGGAGCGATCATTGGCTTGCTGGAGCTTTCCAACCTCGAAAACAACCTGCCCTGCCCGTCTTTAAACCAGCACAAACGAAAGATAGAAGAACGTCTGCGAAAAACCTATGCCGGGTTCAATCGAAAAAATTTCTTATCGCTTGATGTTATGGCAGCGTATGAACAATACTATAAACGTTTCGAAAAGACGTATCATGTACTTCTCCAGGTAGAATCAATCCTCTTGAAAGGCAAGGAACTCCCCGATGTATCCCCCCTCGTTGATGCTAATTTCGCAGCAGAAGTCGAAACATTCATCCTGACTGCCGGACATGACGCGTCAAAGCTGACCGAACCTGTTGTGATAGACGTATCAAAGGCGGATGATGAGATGACAACCATGAACGGAACCACCCGGAAAATTCGGGCAGGCGACATGGTAATGCGCGACCGGCATGGTGTATGCTGCACAATCATCTATGGGCAGGATAACCTTTCCCCGATAACAGGAGAAACAAAGCATGTGTTGTATGTATCCTATGCCCCATCCGGAGTACCATCCGGCGCAGTCGAGGATCAATTAAGGCAGATCGAGCAAAATGTACGCCTGTTTGCTCCGCAGGCAGTCGTAGTGCAGAACCGGTTACTGGCAGCAAGTTAATTTTCTGGATCCTTCATAAATATCAAGCGCAAGAAGATCAGGTTCAGAAAAACCTGCCATGAGATCCGTCCATGTGATGGATCCTTCTTGCTCGGGAAAATGGTTATTTACTTAAGCGGGTTTTTCCATAATAATACTATTGAGCTTCTTTGCTGATAAATTTCGAGAATGTGAATCGTTGAATTTCTGATTTTCCGAGCCTGTTTTCGAGATCGAACAGGAGTGTGCAGGCAATGACAGCAGGATCATCCGGCCAACAGGGAAAAAAGAATACAAATTCCAGGGATGCTGGAAGGCTGGATTATGAATTAAGCACCTTTCTGTTTGAACACTCTTTTCAGGCAGTCCTTTTCCTCCAGGAAGAAAAGATCATTTATGCCAATACACGCCTGGCTGACCTTACTGGTTATCCAATCGAGAAGATCCTCTCATTTAGCTTCGAAGAGCTGATCGAATCCATCCACCCGGATGATCGTCGAATCATGATCGAAAACTGGTCAAAGCATAAGGCAAAACTGCCTACACCTGCAAATATGGAATTGCGTTTGAACCATCCTGAAGGCAAAGAAACATGGGTTGAAGTGTATTCAGACACGATCCTGCTACATGGGGTTCCCACTGAACGTGTCGCGTTGATTGATATCAGCGCTCGAAAGCAAGCAGAGACTTCTCTTTTAATTCGAGATGCGGTTCTAGAGGTAATCGCTCAGGCAGCACAACGTTTTATGACAGTTCTGGATTGGAAGAGCCATTTACACTGGTTGCTGCGCGAACTGGGCAAAGCGGTGAAAGTCAGCAGAGTGTATTATTTTAAAATTGACGGCTCCTCAGGGGAACCTGAATTCGCCAGCCAGATCGCTGAGTGGTGCGAAAAAGGCATCACACCGCAGATCAATAATCCTGACCTGCAAAAGATGCCATTACACACTGGATGGTTCAATCCGTGGGCAAAGAAACTGGAGAAGGATAAGCCCATGTCTGGAATTGTCCGCGAGATGTCAATGCAAAGCCAAAAAGAATTGGTGCCCCAGAATATTAAATCTCTACTGGTTCTGCCAGTGCATTCAGATGGAAAATGGGTGGGTTTCATTGGGTTTGACGACTGTATCACTGAAAGGGTTTGGGGCAGTGTTGAAATGGAAACTCTGCAGACTGCAGCCAGTCTGCTGGGGAACGCAATTCAAAATCAAAAGGTCGGTCTCGCTTTAAAAAAGGCGAATGAAGATCTTCTTCAGTGGAATAAAGCGCTGGAAATTCGCAACCGTGAAGCTAACCTGCTGAATGAATTTGGTGAACTTTTACAGAACTGTATTACAGAGGAAGATTTGTATGCGGTCGTTCGAACTTTTGGGAATGATTTCTTTCCTCATGGAGATGGAGCTCTGTATTTCGTGAATAATTCGCGAACAAAGATGGAAGCTAAAGGGATATGGGGATTTTTGGATCCCCAAGAGATCATTTTCGAGCCTATGGAATGTTGGGGTTTTCGAAGAGGGCATTTGCATCGAACCTCCAGCCTCTCACCTGGCATGAAATGCCAGCATATCATTCCAAAGGATACCAGCCAGGATGAAATTCTATTTTTATGTGCACCCATTATTGCCCAGGCGGATATCTTAGGTGTGTACCATGTACGTGCGCCTGCGATCTATCCGATAGGCCAAATTGAAGTATTAACGACTACCATTGCAGAGCTGATTGGGGTTACTGTAAACAACCTGCGGCTGCGGGAGAACCTGAGGCAGCAATCTATCCGCGATCCCCTCACCAATTTATTTAACCGTCGCTATCTTGAAGAAACCCTTGAACGAGAGTTGCGGCGA
>JBDKSY010000293.1:0-4389 GCA_039680395.1 Anaerolineaceae bacterium
ACCTGCAGAGGAATCTCTATAGTGGTGGGTGTAACAGAAGGCACAACGCTTTCCGTGGGTTCTAATTGTGTGGCAACTGGCAGAGAGGGTGCACAACTTGCAAGAAAAAGTATCCCTGCAATGATCCATTTTTGACAATGATTTTTCTTCATAACTTTCCTCAATTCAATTCTATCATTAGAAAAAAGGTATAATCATGCCAATCATGTCAGACAATAAGCCGATTTCACGGAAAATCACTCTCTTCATCGTTATCATCGCGGGTCTCCTTTTTGGGATATGGCTTTTTTATTCTCCCCCTGGTCTATTGGGAAAAGCAGATGCAGTAGGATATGCAGTATGCCATCGCATAGATACTCGTTCATTCCATATTGATGGCCGCCAGGTACCCATGTGTGCACGTTGTACGGGAATGTATCTTGGCGCGTTTGCCGCGATCGTATATCAGCTACGCTGGAAAAAGAAGGCAGGATATCCTCCAAAAAAGTTTTATCCCATCATGGCCTTCTTTGTTCTAGCTTTTGGAGTTGATGGTCTGAACTCTTATTTACACTTTTTCCCAAATGCACCAACAATATATGAACCTATGAATTGGCTCAGATTGCTTACGGGTATTGGTATGGGTATTGATATTTCCCTCGTGATGTATCCAACATTCAATCAAACAATCTGGGATAAATATGAGGATGAACCAGTATTTTCACGCTGGCGAGATTTGTTATTTCTCATTTTGATCGCATTAGGTCTGGGCGCTATGGCATACAGCGAGATCAGTCTGTTGCTTTACCCCCTTGCGGTCATCAGCAGCCTGACCGTTCTGGTACTTCTGGCGGCAGTGTATGCTGTTCTCTGGTCATTGATATTGAAAAAAGAGAACGCAAATACATCCTGGAAAGATGCATTTCCCATACTTATCTGTGGATTTACGACAGCATTATTACAAATTGGGGCTTTTGACCTTGTTCGCTATTTACTCACTGGAACATGGTATGGATTTTTGACTGGATGATTTATAATATGAGAATATATTGACGTACCAATAAGGAGAAATTATGGGACAATATTATTATCAACAGCCTCCCCAACAGCAATCTTATTATCCCCCTGCTCCCACCCGTACCAGCACATGGGCGATCATCAGCATGATCGGAGGTATTCTAGGATACCTGGGCTTGTTTGGAATAGGCGGCCTGGTTGGGATCATCTGCGGGCATGTAGCTCGAAGTGAGATCAAGAAAAGTGCAGGCACCATTACCGGAAATGGAATGGCTGTTGCTGGTTTAATTCTTGGTTATCTTAATGTAATTGGTACGATCGTCGCGGTAATTCTGGCAATTGTTCTACCGTTGTTAGGTGTAGCAATTTGCGGTGGAGCAGGTGCATTAGGTGGCATTATAGATTCTGGTTATTAGATCTACAATATCGCATTTATTCTCTGGAGGACACAATGGCTGAATATATTCCCGAAACACCTGTTGAAGAACAACCAAAAAAAAGTAATAAGACCTTGATCATTGTATTGATTGTAGTTGGAGTATTATTGCTGTGCTGTTGCTTACCAATAGCAGTAGTTGCAATTTTAGAGCTTACTGGAACTATTGACTTATTCAGTTACATTGCTCCATTGGTAACACTTGCATTTGTTTAAACTAACTTAATATCATTTGATGTACATCAAATTGCGCTGACTTCTTGAAAAGAGATTGAAGCTCTTGCAAGGCAGTCAGCGCTTGTGTTTTTTCATGCACGGTAAGTTCTAGATGAGCAAACTCATCTTCATCCAGGATCAACTGCCTGCCATCTGGATAAACGAATAGATCCAATGCCAGATCGCGGGCAGCGATCACTCCATCCCGAAATTCAGCCGGTGCGGTGACATTGCAATACCAACCTTTTAGCTCATCCGTTTGCTTATCATGGATTTCAAAAATGTTGTACCAACGATTGGAAAAGTAGACCTCGAGAAAACGGTCTCCTTCAGCCAGAATTATTCCGTGAAAAGGCAGATCAGGGCGATTGAAGTGTGCTTCAATCAACATCGCATTTTTTGAGTGCTTAAGTACTTTCCCAGTGTAACGCCAAACTTCTCTACCCGCGCTATTTTGCTTTATTACGTGAACTTCTTCTTCGATGCTCATAGCTGCTCTTCCTTTTCCATGCAGATGATCTTTTCAGGGTCAAGAGAAATTTTAACGAGTTCACCTGCTGTAAAACTCTGTGTTTTGTTAAATTGTAACCTGCCATCACGGATATTTACTGTTAAGGAGTATGTCTGACCCTTAAACAATACATCTTCGATCACCCCTGTCATGGTATTCACTTCACCCTCACCCAGGCAGATAGCTTTCGCCGGAACCATCACCGTCAGGTGGCTTCCAATTTTCAATGGCATGGATTGCTTCTGTGAGATCACGATTTCTCCAATTGCTGTGGCTACGCGCAAAGGCGTTAATGATACTACTTTCCCTTCGATCAGGTTAGTCTGTCCGAGAAATCGAGCTACCCATGGATTCGCTGGTCGTTCGAAAACTTCTTCCGGTTTCCCTCGCTGAACGATCACTCCTCCATTCGTTAGCATGATCTCAGTACCAATCGCAAACGCTTCTTCCTGATCATGCGTAACATAAATTGCCGGTATGCGAGTTTTATGAAGCAGGTTCCGCAAATCCTCCAGCAGTTGTTCACGAAGAGATCTATCCAGAGCCCCCAATGGCTCATCGAACATGATCAACTTCGGCTTCGGAGCAAGCGCTCGAGCAAACGCTATGCGTTGCTGCTCTCCCCCGGATAATTCGGTGACCCTTCTTTTAGCAAAATCCTCCAAATTGACCAGTTCCAACACTTCTTGCACGCGCTGCTTCATCTGGCTGGATGTCATCCCTTGCATTTTCAATCCAAATGCCACATTATCGAAGACGTTTTTATGCGGGAAAAGTGCATAATCTTGAAACATCAAGCCAAATCCACGCTTGTGCACTGGAACCTGTGTGAAATCCACACCATCCCAAATGATCTTTCCGTTTTCAGGCGTTTCAATCCCCGCAATGATCCGCAGTAGTGTTGATTTTCCACTACCCGATGCCCCTAACAGACATACCGTTTCACCTTCAGGCACATCAAACGAAATTCCTTTGAGTAGAGGTTGACCCTCGTATGATTTGGTGATGGATTGAACTTCAAGCATGGATGCCTTCACTTTCGTAGAAATATATTACTATCCACCCACTCCATTAATAGCACCGATAAAGTACAAACGAGCATCAGAATGGTCGCCATTGCCATCGCCTGTCCATAATTCGCTGCTCCAGGTTGTGATAAGTATCGGAAAATTGCAACAGGAATTGTCGGCATCTCTGGTCGAGCCAGGAATGAGGTGGCACCAAATTCTCCCAATGAAATGGTGAAACTGAAAAGCGCAGATACCGATAACGCCTTCGCAATAATGGGAAGATCCACTTCGCGCACGACTTTCAATGGCGATGCTCCCAGAACAGAAGCTGCCTGTTTCAGGTTCACGGGAATGGATGCAATGACAGGTTTCAATGTTCTGACCACGAATGGGATTGCCACCAGGCTGTGCGCAATTGGCAGCAGGATGGGGAAAGTTCTGATATCAATGGGCGGCTTGTTGAATACCAGGATGAAACCCAAACCCAGGGTAACGGCTGATGTTCCCATTGGAAGCATAAAAACAGCATCCATCCATCGGTTGAACTTGCCAGGCCTGTTCAAGGCAAACGCAGCCAGAGTACCCAATGAGACCGAGATGATCACTGTGATCAGCCCATAATACAGCGAATTACGGATCGCAACGATGGGTGGAACATAGAAGATCGATTCCCGTTCATTCACAAAAAGCTGGCGATAATAATCCAAAGTAATGCCTGTTTGAACTTCACCACGCTGGCCACGGTTGGCATCCATGCGCGTGATGGATCTCATCCCCAACGAGATCAGTGGCAATACCAGCATGATGACCAGGCTGATACTTACCATCCCGATGAAAAGTTTTTCTTTCCAATTCTTTGCTTTCCGAACCCCCTCTTCGTTCACGCGAGGTGTCATACGAATTTCTCTTTTTCCTGCTCGCGTGTAGAAAATCGTGATTCCCAGAGTCATCAAAAGTTGGATAAGCGACAAAACCCCTGCCATTGGCAGGTTCAACAAATACATTGCCTGGGTATAAATTTCCACTTCCAGGGTGACATTTTGGGGACCTCCCAGCAGCATCACCACACCAAAACTGGTGAAATCAAAGAGAAATACCAGTAATGTTGCCGAGAGAATTACAGGCATTAACAGGGGAAGTGTAACTTCAAAGAAAGCCTTTCGAGACGAGGCTCCCAACACCCTGGCTGCCTGGTTTAACCGGGTATCCATTTGCGACCA
>JBDKSY010000294.1:0-3625 GCA_039680395.1 Anaerolineaceae bacterium
CCTATTGAAGATCAGCTTTACAGGGTGAGAACTGAAAATAAAAACGCTCCCAGGTCAATAGATATTGATATTATCTTGTATGGTGATCTGGAAGTTGATACTACTTTATGGGAACATGTATATATAGCGGTTCCTTTGGCAGAATTGCATCCAAATTATGTAAATAAAAAAAATAACCAGAAATTATCTGATGCCGCAGAGAAGTTAAAGGGTAGAAATTTTATATTAAAGCGGAGCGATATTAAAGAATAAAGAGTGCAGGTCTTATTTCTGCACTCTTTAAATCTAAGCGAAAAAAATAACTATTCGTTTTCAGGGATCCAGCAACAAAGTACAAGGTCTTTTGCTGCTTTTACTTCATCCAACCTGCCTACGGGCGTATTATGTGGAGCTGATTTCAGTAGTTCTGGATCAGTGTGAGCTTCTTCAGCGATCTTCAACATAACATCACAAAAAGCATCCATCGTTTGTTTACTTTCAGTTTCTGTTGGCTCAATCATCAATGCTTCATGGACGATTAGTGGGAAGTAATTGGTTGGTGGGTGGAAATCGTAATCCATCAGACGTTTGGCAATGTCCAATGCGCGTACATCTGGTGCATCTTCCCATTTCCCTTCGGCAACAAATTCATGCATGCAAACTCTGCTGTATGGTACATGATAAGTACTTTTTAGCTTTGACATGATGTAATTTGCATTTAAAACGGCATATTCAGAAATCTGCCGCAGTCCATCTGGACCATGCATGGAAATGTAGGTGTACGCACGAACCATTACTCCGAAATGACCCCAGAATGCCTTAACGCGGCCAATAGATTTTTCTGGCATTTCGAAACCAAATAATGGCGGAATTTCTTCATTTCCTTCTTCGATGATCGTCACGATGGGACCTGGGAGGAAGTCAACCAGATGTTTGGCTACCGCAACAGGGCCTGAGCCGGGGCCACCACCACCATGAGGGGTAGAGAAAGTCTTGTGCAGGTTGAAGTGCATCACATCAAAACCTAACATGCCTGGTTTGGCAATTCCCAGCAGGGCATTCAGGTTCGCACCATCGCCATAAACCAACCCGCCAGCTTCATGAACGATGCGTAAGACTTCCATAACATTCTGATCAAATAAGCCTAATGTGTTGGGATTGGTGAGCATAAGCCCGGCTAATCTGTCATCGCAAACAGCTTTCAGGGAGTCCAGGTCAACATTGCCGTTCGCATCCGTTGCAACAGGTACAACTTCAAATCCATTCATAGAGGATGAAGCAGGATTCGTTCCATGAGCAGAATCAGGGATGATCATTCTGTTCCGTTTGGTGTCACCGCGAGAGACATGATATGCGCGAATGATCGAAACACCGACGAATTCACCGTGTGCACCTGCAGCAGGCTGCAGGCTGACCTGTTCAAAACCACTGATCTCTGCCAGCCAGAGCTGCAGTTCGTACATCAGAGCTAAAGCACCTTGAACTGTTTCAATGGGCTGCAAGGGATGAATATGGGCGAAACCCGGAAGTCTGGCTGCTTCTTCGTTGATCTTCGGGTTGTATTTCATTGTGCACGAGCCGAGAGGATAGAAGCCGCTATCAATGCTGTAATTCAAAGATGACAGACGCGTGAAGTGTCTGACTACATCACATTCTGATAGTTCAGGGAAAGGTAAATCTTTTCTGACAAATCCCTCGGGCAATTTCGCTAATGGGACATCAGGTTCTGGATATGCCACACCTGGTCTGCCTTTGGAGGATATTTCATAAATAGTAGGTTCAGTCATGATTCACCTCCTCCAGAACCTCGCAAAGTGCATCAATTTCATCTTTAGAATTCATTTCTGTTACTGCAACCAGCAAGTGATGGCCTAATTTTTCATAATCGCTTCCCAGGTAGTAACCACCCAGGATGCCATGATCGAGAAGATGATGGTTGATCTCTTCTACATCGGATGGGCAACAAACCACAAATTCGTTGAAGAAGTTCTTACCTGAGCAAACAGAATATCCTTTGATCTTGCTGATCTTTTCTGCAGCATAATGGGCTTTGTGATAGCACAATTCAGAGACCTGCTTGAAACCATTTTTGCCTAATAAAGACATATAAACGGTTGCTGCAAGTGCCATCAATCCCTGGTTGGAGCAGATATTTGAGGTTGCTTTCTCGCGACGAATGTGTTGTTCACGGGCAGTGAGGGTCAATACAAAACCACGTTTCCCGTTTTGATCTACTGTTTGGCCAACCAATCGCCCTGCCAGCTTTCGGACATATTCATTTTTGGTTGCAAAGAAACCAAGATATGGTCCACCAAATGAAAGGGGAAGTCCTAAAGGCTGTCCATCACCAACAACGATATCGGCATCAAACTCGCCTGGTGCTTTAAGCAAACCAAGTGCCATTGGATTAGCAACAATTGCAAGCATGGCTCCATTTTCATGGACGACTTTCGCCAATTCGGTATAGTCATACACTCTGCCAAAGAAATCGGGGTATTGAACAACTACCAGTGCAGTATTTGTGTCTATTTGCGATAATAAATATTTCCAGTCCTCAAGGGGATCGCGATCGCATTCATCTCCAGTTATGCAGACATCGCAAATGCCAGCCATATAGGTTCGGAAAGTATCGCGGTATTGAGGATTTACTGCGCAAGAGACAAGGAATTTAGTCCTTTTTCCTCGATATTGATGATATGCCAGGACGCCAGCCTCTGCAGTGGCGGTAGCACCATCATAATGTGAGGCATTACTGACATCCATTCCTGTCAACTTTGAAATGAGTGACTGATATTCGAAAATCGCCTGAAGTGTGCCCTGAGAAATTTCAGGTTGATATGGAGTATAGGCAGTTAAGAATTCTCCGCGGCGGATGATTGCGTCAACTGCAGCGGGAACATAATGGTTATAAGCACCTGCACCTAAAAAGCATACCAGGTCTCGGGTGGTTTCGTTCGCATCTGCCAGATCTTGCAAGTTTGACATCGCTTCCATTTCGGATAATGCAGGTGGAATGTGAATTGCAGGGAAACGATATGCTTTTGGTACATCAGTAAACAAATTTTCAATTGACTTAACGCCAATTGACCCCAGCATTTCGCGGGTTTCTTGTTCTGAATGTGGGATAAACATTATTAATGGCTCCGTTCAGCGCAATACTTCTCGTATCCTGCAGCATCCATTAATGAAGCAACTTCTGTAGGATCTGTGATTTTAATCTTTACCATCCATGCGGTTCCATAAGGATCAGTATTGACATCACCGGTACTCTTGGTAATCGCTTCGTTCACTGCGATGACTTTGCCAGCTACGGATGTATTGATTTCGGCAGCGGCTTTGACGGATTCGATGGTAGTAATCGTATCACCCTTAACGACTTCATCTCCAGCAGAAACAGGATATTCTACATAGACTACGTCTGAAAGATGATCCTGTGCATAATCGGTAATACCAATGGTGACGGTATCACCTTCAAGCAACAGCCACTCATCATTTTCTGTATACTTAAGGTTCGCGGGAATATTCATTTAGGTTACCTCCATGGAATAAGGAAAACAAATATTATTTCTAAAATTATACTCATAAGAACAGTAAAGAGCTAGCTTTCACAACTATTTATTATGTCTACGATCTCTTGAGTTAATGC
>JBDKSY010000295.1:0-7214 GCA_039680395.1 Anaerolineaceae bacterium
GTCAATAGTGTCTGATTCGACATAAGGATCATTTATTCCGCACAGTCTTTCTGAAAGTTCCCATAAACGGGCAGCCACATCTTCACGCTGTGCATAGCTACTGGGCTGCACAGGTTGACCATGTTTCCAGTACGCGGAGACATGGGTGTTCACTTCTGGGGCAACCGCCAGCCAGGCGATTTCTGCGCCAATCTTTTCCGGAGATGCTCCGTGTCTACTGTGTCTGCTCCATGCCCAACTCACCAAACCGCTGGTGCCTTTTGAACCAAGGCTGGTATTCACTAATCCGGGGTCAGCAGCATAAGCCTTTACGGAAGAATTCTTACCCAATCTACGATTGAATTCATAAGTAAACAATACATTGGCGAGCTTGCTCTGCATGTAGGCGGTCAACAGGGTATATCCCTTGCGGAACATGACATCCTTCCAGAAAATACGCATGGTTCGATGTGTATTTGAACTAACGGTAATGACTCGGCTTTCAGGGGTTTGTTGAAGGAGAGGAAGCAGCTCATGGGTTAACAGAAAAGGCGCCAGGTGATTGACCGCAAATTGCAACTCGTATCCATCCTCTGTTTTAATGAATTGAGTAGAAACAGCTCCGGCATTATTGATCAATGCGTGTAGCTTATTTTCTCCGTTAAACTCGATCGAATGGGTGATCTCCCGCGCCAGGTTTCTCACCTGACGTTGGGAAGACAGGTCCGCCAGGAAAAAAAGTAGTCGCGCCTGGGGATTTTCAGCGAAAATTTGCTGTTTTGCCTGCTGAATATGTTCCCTTGACCGCCCTACTCCCAATACCAGGGCACCACGTTTTGCCAGAGCACAGGCGGTAGAAAATCCAATACCGGATGTAGCACCAGTGATCACAATATGCATTTTTCTCAAATCATTGGGGAGTTCCATAGCACCTCAAAGCGTATTAACCATAGCGTATTAACCATCTGGTTATACCAATTAGTATAACCATTCGCTTGACTGCAAGTAGCCTTTTCGGTATGATACTAATTATCCATCTTATCAGAAAACAGCAAATGGAGCGTTCCATGATGCTGGATACCCCTCACAATAAGCAGGGAAAAATGCCTCAAATAAATACTCGTGACTACATTGTGATTGCAACTATCACCGCCATCGAAAAGTATGGCCTGCAACATATCACCACACGCCTCATTGCAGATGAAGCTGGGGTGAACAACGCTGCGCTACATTATTATTATGGGACAAAGGAAAATCTGGTTGATCAGGCGCTTGACCTTTCACGGCAGCGCATAATGGAAGATACCGAAGCCATCCTTTCTTCCAATGAAGATTATTCCGATCGGTTGAAAACCCTTTTCCTTTACCTGTGCGATGGGGTAAATAAATACCCCAACCTGATCCGGGCTCACATCATCGGACCCATGATAGAAGGAAACCCTGATGGACAATTTCTGGAAATGCTGGATGCCTGGCTCAATCGTACCACTGCTGAATTTGAGGTAAACCTCTCTGATGATGCACACCAGCGCTTGCGCATGGCTTTTCAGAGCGCCGTCAGTACACTGCTATTTGCTGGATTGATCCCTGCCAGGCAGGGAGTGACTACTTCTGTTAATTTACACAACGAAACTGAACGAGACGCACTCATCCAGATGTTGGTAGATACCGTTGTTCGACAGTTGGGATAAAGATAGTTATGGTATAATATAGATAGAAAGTTTCTTGCAAATAATAGCGCCTTGATGTAAAGTAATATTCGGATCTTGCTTGCACTTGATTATCCAAAATATGCCTATATTTTATTCATCTTGACAAATTATTTCCTCGAATTTTATATAATTTTGTGATATAATAATTTCCTATCACCAGTGGGCTAGTGTGCATTCGCCGCCGGTCAAGCTGATGGCGGTGTTATTATTCACCAGATCTGCTAAAAAGGAAAATCAATGGAAGTCAAATTATATGTCGGCAATTTACCATTCTCTACAACTGAGGATGAATTGCGTACGCTGTTTGCACAAGCAGGTACGGTAACAGATGTAGCGCTAATCAAGGACCGAGACACTGGTAGGTCTAAAGGTTTTGCGTTCGTCACAATGACCTCACAAGCAGAAGCAGATCAGGCGGTCAAAACGCTTAATGGCGCTAGCTTGGGCGATCGTGAATTAAAGGTCAACCCTGCCCGACCACGCGAAGAAGGCGCTGGACGTGGCAGTTTTAGCCCTCGTGGCGGCGGCTATGGCGGCGGTCGTTCGCAGGGTGGTTTTGGTGGTGGTCAACGTAATCGCAACAGCGGTGGTGGACCTCGCCGGTAATCGATTTATGTAATGAGAATGGAGTAATACAATATGTCAGAACGTGTTCGTGGTACGGTAAAGTGGTTTAACAACAGCAAGGGCTATGGTTTCCTGGCTCCCGAAAATGGTAACGATGTCTTCGTCCATTTCAGCGCAATTACGGGCGATGGTTATCGCACTCTGGAAGAGGGTCAAACCGTCGAGTTTTCGATTGAGCAGGGTCCTAAAGGTCAGCAAGCCGCTAATGTAGTCGTACTGTAAACCTGAGACCTAACAAAAACTCCCGCTGTGAAGTGGGAGTTTTTTTATTTAATAAAAGTTCTAATAAAGAATGCAATTGTCGCAATGGTAGCGAAATCAATCCCTGATGGTAAAATGAGAACAACATGTCATACATTATTGATATAGGACTGGAAGTACACGCAGAGTTGGCCACCCGCTCGAAGATGTTCTGTTCCTGCCCGGTGGTTGAACCCACCCAGACACAACCGAACAGTGCAGTTTGCCCGGTTTGCCTGGGGCTGCCTGGTACATTGCCGGTGGTGAACCAGCAGGCGATCGAATTTGGTCTGCGCGCAGCTCTGGCATTGAATTGCACTATTGCATCCACCTCGATTTTTGCGCGAAAGAATTACTTCTACCCTGATCTGCCCAAGGGATACCAGATCTCTCAATATGAATATCCCCTGGCAGAGCATGGCATTCTTCCCATCCGTACCAGCCAGGGGAATAAACACATCCGGATACATCGTGTGCATCTGGAAGAAGATACCGGTAAATTAACCCATATGGATACCGGTGATGAAAACTATACCCTGGTTGACCTCAACCGTGCTGGCATTCCCTTGTTAGAGATCGTCTCCGAACCTGACCTGCACTCCGCTGAAGAAGCACGTGCTTATGCAGAAGGTCTGCGTAATTTACTGCGTCACCTGGGGATCAACTCTGGTGATATGGAAAAAGGAGCCATCCGGTTCGAGGCAAATGTATCCATCAGGCCCGAGGAATGCAGTACTCTAGGCACCCGTGTGGAGATCAAGAATCTGAACAGTTTTCGATCTATGGAACACGCCATTGCCTACCAGGTTGAACAACAAACAAAAATACTGGAAGCAGGGGAACAGGTTGTGCAAGAAACACTGGGCTGGGATCCAGACAAAGAGATCACCTTTTCACAGAGAAGCAAAGAAGAAGCTCATGATTACCGCTATTTCCCCGAGCCTGATCTTCCTCCTCTGGTTGTGGATCAGGAGTGGATCAAACGGATTGCCCGGGAAATACCCGAGCTACCCTTTGCGCGTTATGACCGTTTCATGGAACAATATGGGTTGAGTGACCCTGGAGCCGCATTGTTGACGGAAGACGATGCCACAGCCAGCTATTTTGAAGACTGCGTCCGGCTGGCAGGTGAAGTTCCCATCCACCTGATCTTCAACTGGATGACGGGTGAAATCTTTGCCTTTCTCAACCAGACCGGGTGTCAGATTGATACGATCAAAGTGCAACCAAAAGAATTCATGGAATTGCTACACTATGTTCACTCGAAAAAGATCACGCTTAATACTGCCAAATCGGTACTGGTAGAAATGCTGCAAACCGGCAATACTGCCAGATCCCTCATCGAGAAAAAAGGCTTGCTGCAAGTTTCAAATGTAGAGGAGATTGCAGATCTGATCAGTGAAGTTCTGAATGCCCACCCTGAAGAAATGAGATCATACCTGGCGGGCAAAGAAACATTAAGCAACTGGTTCTTTGGTCAGGTGATGAGAAAAGCATCTGGGAAAGCGGATCCCCAGGTGTTGCGGACAACGCTGGAAAAACAATTACTTGATAAAAGATCATCGCAATAATAATTATTTTTAAAATCTATTTGGGAGGGAAGTCATGAAAAGCCAATTACCCATTACAACAGAAGAATTGATGCAGGCAGAATGGAAGGATTTTGAACCAGCCGCCAGAGAGCTGGCAGAATTTCCCTTGACAGGTGATAATCTATACGAATGGCTGGCCGACTGGAGCACCCTTGCTGGCAAAGGTTTCGAACTTTACAACCGCATGTATGTAGCAAGAACACTCAATACCGGCAGCAAAGAGATTGAAGAACGTTTCAACAATATAATGGATGATTTTTATCCCAGGCTACTGGCATCAGAGCAAAGACTGAAAGAGAAACTGATCGCCAGCAACCTGGAGCCCGAAGGATTCTCCGTCCTTCTACGGAATATGCGTTCCGACGCTTCCCTTTTCCGCGATAACAATCTCCCTCTGCTGAGCGAAGCAATGAAACTCAGCAGCGAATATGACCGGATCATTGGCTCTCAGACTGTAAAGTGGGACGGGGAAGAAGTTACCGTGACACAGCTCCGTCCAGTCTTCCAGGAAACTGACCGCCAGCGACGTGAAGATGCATGGCGCCTATCCATGGAACGCTGGTATGCTGATCGAGATGCTATCACGGGAGTCTGGCAAAAACTTCTACCTTTGCGACAAAAGATTGCAGCAAACGCTGACAAACCTGATTTTCGAACCTTCCGCTGGCAATTCTTGCAGCGTTTTGATTACACACCCCAGGATTGTTATTCATTCCATGACGCAATCGAAGAAGTTGTTGTGCCGGCTGCCAGCCGGATCTATGAGAGACGCAGGCAGCAATTGGGATTGGATGTTTTACGCCCCTGGGATCTGGATGTTGACACGACTGGTTTACCAGCCCTGAGGCCTTTCAATAATATTGATGAACTGACCAAAAAGACCGCCATTATTTTTAACAAAGTTGACCCAGAACTGGGTCACTATTTCTCCACTTTAATGCAAGAAAACCTGCTGGACCTGGAAAATCGCAAGCATAAAGGTCCGGGTGCTTATTGCATTGACCTGCCAGACATTCGTAAACCGTTCGTTTTTGCCAATGCTGTTGGTATT
This sequence comes from Anaerolineaceae bacterium, assembly GCA_039680395.1. Classification (GTDB taxonomy): domain Bacteria; phylum Chloroflexota; class Anaerolineae; order Anaerolineales; family Anaerolineaceae; genus UBA4782. The sequence continues at coordinate 5,202 of JBDKSY010000295.1, forward strand.
CACGATGATGTGGCCACCCTGCTCCATGAAAGCGGACATGCTTTTCATTTTCTCGAATCATGCAGCCTGCCATTTTATCACCAGCTCAATCCACCGATGGAATTTGCTGAAGTGGCATCCATGTCAATGGAACTGCTGGCAGCGCCTTATCTGACCGATGACCATGCTGGTTTTTATAGCTCGTCTGAAGCCGCGCGGGCTCGTATTCAACACATCGAATCCAACATCCTTTTCTGGCCCTATATGTCAGTCATTGATCTATTCCAGCACTGGGTATATGAAAATCCCCAGAAGGCTATGGATGGAGATGCCTGCGATGAGGTATTCAGCAAACTCTGGGATCGTTTCACACCAGGGGTGGAGTGGACAGGACTAGAAAAATACAAAGCCTCTGGCTGGCATCGCAAAGCACACATCTACGCTGAACCTTTTTATTATATTGAGTATGGTCTGGCTCAATTAGGTGCAACATTGATCTATGGCAATGCCCGCAAAGATCAACATGCAGCGGTTGCCAGTTATCGTAAAGCCCTGGCACTTGGTGGAACAGTGCCACTGCCAGAGCTGTACAAGACGGCCGGTGCCCGGTTGGCATTCGATTCGAAAACTTTGAGAGAAGCGATCACTATCCTGGAAGATGTTTTGGCAGAACTACAGGCACAGAAATAAGCAAGAAGAAATTCGTTAACCAAATAAAAGCGCGCTTAATCCACCCTGTAATCCAAATTGCAGGGTGGATTGTTGAGCAGAAAAGGTTCCCAAAGAACTGGTTTGGTCACTTGTTGCTCTTATCGGGATTCTTAAGAACAGCAGCCATGCTGCAAACTCCAAACAGAACTCCGATCAATCCTATTGAGAAATAGATAATCCCAGACATAGCGCACCTCGTTGAACTACTCACTACTCTATATACGCTTAAACCGGTCATTTTGTTTCACATTATACTGATAATGATATAAATAGGACAATTTAATTATAGGTAAATTATGATTCTTGTAACCCACGATCAAAGTGAAAGTTACTCACAGAAGTGAATTTCAGGTAAAAACCTGATAAATTATGGGATTAGAACGAAAGGGGAAGTTTTAATCTCTTTACAGGTGCCTGGGTATGAGGTCAATTTTGCTTTGACTGGGCGTTAAGGCTGATCACACCAGAGAAATAAGTGTTAAAACAAAACTTCCGAAGTTTAATAATTCTTAAACTTCGGAAGTTGCATGCGAATATCTCAACAATTATTCTGGTTTATCAGGACTTGGCAAAGGTTCAGCCACCACTTTGGTTTTATCAGGCATATCCTTCTTTGGCTGTTCTTCTTTGGCCGGTTGATTTTCTGGTTCAGCCGGTTTTTCTTCTTTTGGAGCAGCCTCAACTTCAACTACTGGTGCAGGTGGCTCAACACTGCAAAGATCAACACCCTTTCTATCTGTCAGGCGACGATAAAGCAGCACCCAGACGGTACCAGTGTAGGCTTTTACTCCCGCACCGATGATGATCAATGCTGCCAGATAGATCAGGAAGAACACTCCCGCCACGATCCAACCTACCATAATTGAAACAGAACTTTCGATGGCATACCCGACAAAAGCCGGCACAACAACCAGTAACACGGGTACGATGAGAATGGCCATGACCAGGAAAGTGCCCACAAAGACGATCAATGCTGTCAGCAATACTTTCCAGAAATTCTTCCACAGCACATCCCAGCTCCGGCGGAAACCTTCCATAACATCCAGAGAATCTCCGACTATTGCAACAACACCCAGCTCATACCAGGCGGTCATCATCCAGCCAAGCACAATCAACACAGGTATGATGAAAATCAAACCACAGAAGAGCGTACCCAGGGTTAGTGCAACGACAGGAATGATGAGCAGCAAACCCAGACCAAAGTTGATCACCCACATCAGAAATGTGAACAAGAACACTTTCCAGAAGTTCTTTACACCGCTCTTCCACAAATCGCTAAAGGTGATCTTGCTGTAGCCTTCATCAGCATCCCAGGCTCCACGC
>JBDKSY010000296.1:0-2395 GCA_039680395.1 Anaerolineaceae bacterium
ATCTTTGATATAGATAGCCTGCGCTCTGCCTGTGAAAGAAAGCTCGTAATTGTCACCCAAAACGATTGCTTCTGTGGGGCAGGCATCTTCACAGAACCCGCAAAAAATACAGCGCAGCATGTTGATCTCATAGGTACTGGCATAACGCTCACCAGGAGAATAACGTTCTTCATCGGTATTTTCAGCAGATTCAACAAAAATTGCATCTGCCGGACAGGCTGCTGCACAAAGCGAACAGCCAATACAGCGTTCCAATCCATTTTCATACCGCTGGAGAAAATGACGCCCTTTGAAACGAGCTCGCACCGGTCGTTTCACTTCGGGATACGAAATGGTGACCGGTTTGCGAAACATGGAACGAAGGGTCGTCCATGAACCCTCGAAAATGGCGTGTAATTTTGTCAATGGACCTTTCGGCATGCAATTTCTCCTGTAGGCTAATTGCCGGTCAATACCAATACAACGGCTGTCACCATGATGTTCGCCAGTGCAACCGGAAAAAGCACTTTCCAACCCAGCATCATCAATTTATCGTACCGGATGCGGGGAAGAGTTGCCCTCATCCAGATGATAAAGAATAACCATGCAGCCGTCTTCATGAACAAATAGATGGGACCAAGCCAGGGATATTGGCTGACGAACGGACCCTGGAAACCTCCCAGGAACAGAGTGGACCCGATCATGGAAATGGCGATCATTTTGATGTATTCCGCCATAAAGAACAGGGCAAATTTCATCCCTGAATATTCAGTATGGTAGCCAGCCGTCAGCTCCTGCTCGGCTTCGGGCATGTCAAACGGTGAACGATTGACTTCTGCCAGACTGGAGATGACATAAACAATAAAGGCTACCGGTTGAAGAAGAGCGTAACAAACCTTGCCCTGACCTTCCACGATAGCCATCAGGCTCATGGAACCTGCCATCATCACAGGGGCAAGCATGGCAAAGCCCATTGCCAGTTCATAAGAGATCATCTGCGCGGTAGCACGTAAACCGCCTAATGTGGCGTATTTATTGTTGGATGACCAGCCTGCCAGTGCGATGCCATATACAGAAATGGAGGTAACTGCCATCAGATAAAGAACGCCCACGTTGATATCTGTCATGGCAAGCTGAATCTCCCGACCGAACATCATAACGGGTGGTCCCCAGGGAACCACGGCGGTGATGATCAATGCTGGGATGACAGTAATAATGGGTGCGGCCAGGAAAATGATCTTGTCTGCTTTGGCGGGTACCAGTTCTTCTTTGAAAATTAATTTAATGGCATCAGCGATCGGCTGCAGTAACCCGGCAGGACCTGCACGGTTTGGACCTACACGCACCTGCATGCGAGCCAATACTTTGCGTTCATACAATGTAGTGTAAGCAAAACCAAGAGTCATTCCAAGGCAAATGACTAATGCTTTGATCACCCATTCAAGTACATTCGACCAATCCATACCCATCCTCACCAGACAGATCACACGCTGCGTGGCAGTAATGCCACATTTTGCGGAACATCTTCATCAAGAATGACAGCAACCTCCAGTGTTCTTGCGCCAACACTGATGGAGGTAGTTTTCTCAGGGGATAACTGGTATTTCTTTGCTGTCAAAGGATGAACCCGGATAGCCAAAGGCGCTTTACGTCCATCCAACAGGGAAGTAGCCTGCATGAGAGATCCCCGGTCATACAGCCGTGTCACCGGAAAGATACGCAGACCATTAGTCGAGGGTTTCTCAACGGATGGTTTTCCCCACTCGAGGGATTCTCCGCGGTCTGCGGCGGTGCTCAACTGCACACCAATTCCCTGGTGGTTGTCGTATTCTGTACCTCCATAATACAGGTCGCTCCGGCTTATGGGTGGCCATTGTTCGGGCGATTCTGCCAGCTTCTGATAGTCTAATCCGGTATAAACTGGCACTTCCCTGGCAATCTGATCGAAAACCAGGCTGGCTGCCTGACCGGAGATGTCAATGTCCATTTTTTGAGCGATTTCTGCAGTAAGGGCATAATCCGGGCGTGTGCCGGGTAAGGGTTCAATTGCCTGATAGAAACGCTGCACGCGGCGTTCTCCGGAGGTGTAAGTTCCCTCACGCTCCTGCATCGCCTGCACTGGCAAGACGACATGTGCCTGCATGGCGGTTTCTGTCAGGAACATATCTTGAACCACCACAAATTTTGCGTGCGATAGCGCTTCTCTCAGTTCGGGGTCATCTCCCGAGGGATCAGCACCAGCAATGGTAACGACTTTTGCATTTTTTAAGGTGGTTTTCAAATCTACATCCGGACGGAATCCCATTTCCCAGGCACCCTGGGTGTTGCCATTCGACCAGGCGGGCAGCAGCCCATTATTGGGTTTGCCCGTATGCCCGGTTGCTTTCAATAAATCGCCGCAGGCTGCTGCCAGTGC
>JBDKSY010000297.1:0-2307 GCA_039680395.1 Anaerolineaceae bacterium
TCGTTCGTGTGTAACAAAATACTGCAGGGTTTTTGCATTCAATCTTTTGGAACTTGCCCAATCCTAATACAGGATTTTCCTTTCGAGCCTGGATGAACTGGTGAATAGCCTGCCATAAAGAATGAGGCTTTTTTTGTTGGTCTTTAACATTCACGAAACCTGGGCTATAAGGCGCTTCATGAATGACAGGAGAATAAAGCTCCGTGGCACTTGAAAATCCCGCATTTGGCGATGGATCCCATTGCATAGGGGTACGCACGCCATTTCTATCGGGCAAAGCAATATTGTCACCCATGCCAATTTCATCACCGTAGTACAAAACCGGTGAACCGGGTAAAGAGAATAACAAAGAATTTGCCAGTTCGATCAATGCCTGATTGTTGTCCAATAATGGAGCCAGGCGGCGCCGTATGCCAAGATTTATGCGCATGTCTGTGTCGGGAGCATATTCATTCCACATCCATTGACGCTCTTCCTCGGTTACCATCTCAAGTGTTAATTCATCATGGTTGCGTAAGAAAAGGCACCATTGCGTAGTTTCGGGGATTTTCGGGGTCTTTTCAAGCGCCCATGTAATCGGACCTGAATTGCTTTGACGTAATGCCATAAAAATTCGTGGCATCAGTGGAAAATGGAAAGCAAGGTGAAATTCATCTCCATCGCCAAAGTATTCACGTACCTCTTCTGGCCATTGATTCGCCTCACATAAGAGAATGCGCTCTTTGTAATTCGAATCAATATATCGTCGTAATCTTTTTAAGAATGCATGGGTTTCTGGCAGGTTTTCACAAGTTGTTCCTTCTCGCTCAAATAAATATGGCACTGCATCTACCCTGAAACCATCTACATCCATATCCAACCAGAATTTAACCACATTCAACATTTCATCTTGAACCATCGGGTTGTCATAGTTCAGGTCAGGCTGCGAAGCGTAAAATCTATGCCAGTAATATTGTCCCGCGACTGGATCCCACGTCCAGTTTGAAGTTTCGGTATCCAGAAAAATGATCCTTGCATCTTGATAGAGGTGATCATCATCACTCCAGACGTAATAATCACGGTATGGAGATCCTCTATCAGAACGAGCAGCCTGGAACCAGGGATGCTGGTCAGAAGTATGATTTATGACCAGATCCATAATGATCCGTAATCCACGCGCATGCGCTTCATGGATCAGGTTGCAAAAATCTTCCATGGTGCCATATTGAGGAAGAATTTTGCAATAATCAGCAATATCATACCCATCATCCTTTAATGGAGATGGGTAGATTGGCATCAGCCAGAGACAATCTACCCCCAGCTCTTTCAGGTAATCCAGTTTCTTTGTTAATCCAGATAAATTTCCATATCCTGTTCCCAAAGCATCAAAAAAGGCTCGTACATTTACCTGATAAAAGACCGCGTTTTTGTACCAGAGCGGATTTGACATGTTTCTACTTCTTTCTTTTCCTTATTTCTGCTTCAGCCATAAATCAATTTCCTTAATAAGTTCGGGGGTTGGATCAATCTCATGTATCTTCATCGCAGTCCACGCTATTATGGGTGGTTTAGTTACCCTGGCATGAGATGAAGAGTTCACTGCACCCAGGAACCTGGTAAACCAATAGACGTGAACCTCTATCGCTGAACGGTTCTCGCTGTATATCGAACTGATCGGTCAGGATATCAAGGTACTTCATATATTCCTGTCAGATCCACCTACCCTTTGACGGCTCCTGCAAGCATTCCGCGTACAAAGAATTTTTGCAGCGCGAAGAATACGATCATAGGCAGGATCATCGAAAGGAAGGCAGCAGCAGTCAATAAATGCCAACCTGCCCCTAATGATGTCACCATATTGCTGATCTGGTATGTCATTACAGGTGTTGTGCCTCCCAGGAAGACAAGTGCAACCAGCAGGTCGTTCCATACCCAGAGGAACTGGAAGATCCCTAATGAAGCAATTGCCGGAATTGCCAATGGGATTGCCAGTTTAATAAAAGCAGTCCAGTGATCCGCCCCATCCAGATAAGCTGACTCAAACAGGTCTCGAGGTAGGGAACCAAGGAAATTCCTCATCAGATAGATGGAGTAGGGTAAACCAAAACCTGTATGGAACAACCACACACCCAGGAATGTCCCATTCAACCCAAGCTGCGAGTAAATTCGAGATATTGGAACCATAGTCATCTGCAAAGGGACAACTTGTAAACCTACCAGGATGGCAAAGAGCAGCATCCGACCTTTGAAATGCATCCATGAAAAGGCATAGCCTGCAAAAGCAGCAAACAGGATCGGCAGCAGGGTTGCCGGGATGGTGACCAGCAA
>JBDKSY010000298.1:0-19167 GCA_039680395.1 Anaerolineaceae bacterium
GAAACGGTAAAATCTGTGGAAGAAGCGTTTGCCCGTCTTGCAAAACGAATGAATCAGAAGAACCTGGAGAAGGCGGACGGAAGATTTCCAATGTACATCATCCTTTCTACAAAAAAAGGACTGGATGCCAAGTATGGGCCACAGACTACTGCCATTATTGATAAAGAAATGAAACTCCTTGGCGAGGCAGTTAAAGCGCAAAAGAGCTGGGGTTCATTGGTGTACTATCCGGATGATTCGGAAAACAATCCAAAATTAGGTCTACCGGTTTCGAAATCTATTGATCCATGGGAAATCAAGCTGGCTTTAGTTGATCTGGACAAGAGCCTTTCAGCGAAGGGCGCTATGATCGGTGCAGTGTTGATCGTAGGGGGAGATGAAGTCGTTCCTTTCCATCGCTTGCCTAACCCAACAGATGATGGCGATATCGAAGTATTCTCTGATAATCCCTATTCCACTCTGGATTCAAATTACTTCATCCCTGAATGGCCGGTTGGGAGAATACCCGGAGAGAAGGGTAGCGATGCCAGCCTTTTGCTTTTGAAACTTCGTGAATCAACCGCTTTGCACAATCCTGGAAAAGGCAAGAAAGGATTGGCAGAACAACTACGCCCCGGATTGGAAATGATCCGCCAATTGATCAATTTCATACTGCTAAAACCTTCTTATAACGGAAAGAAGAATTTTGGTTACACTGCAGCAGTATGGCAAAAGAGTTCATCAACTGTCTTCAAGCAAATTGGCGAAAGCGAAAATATGCTCATATCTCCACCTGAATATTCAGGCAGTTTCCCTGGAGAACGGATCAATTATTCGGAGCTAGGCTATTTCAACCTGCATGGCCTCATGGATAGTGGTGACTGGTATGGCCAGCCAGATGCTTCAGGCAGCGTTTCTGGTGTAGATTATCCTATTGCAATCAAGCCGAAAGATCTACATAAAAATAGCAAAGCACCAGAAGTTGTATTCTCTGAGGCCTGTTATGGTGCGTATATCAGTAAAAAATCTGAAGAAGATTCAATGGCATTGAGCTTTCTGGCAATTGGTACAAAGGCTGTTGTTGGATCAACCAGCATCTCTTATGGCTCAATAGCAACTCCACTTATTGGTGCTGACTTGTTGGGATATCTCTTCTGGAAATACCTTAAATCAGGGCTGCGCGTAGGTGATGCATTGGTTAAAGCGAAAATAGATTTTGTTCGGGAGATGAACAAGCGTCAGAATTTCCTGGATGGTGAAGACCAGAAGACACTAGTGTCATTTGTGTTGTATGGGGATCCATTAACAATCTATAACAATGCACAGACACAGAGTAAGAATCTGGCTCGCCAAAAGGTGAAAGAAGATGTAAAAACTGCATGTGACAAACATGACGAAGGTGAAGAAAGCGATATCAAGATCAGTCCGGAAAAAATCCGGAAAGTAAAAGAGATGGTGGAAACTTATCTTCCAGGTATTGATCAGACGAAAGTGGTTATCAGCAAACAGTTATTAGTCTCTGAGGGCAAGAATGCAGAAAGTAAAGAGCAAACACAGGGATCAAAGGAAGCGGCCACTGAAAATACGGGAAAAACTGTGATCACCATCAGCAAACAGGTAAAGTCATTCAATACTGTGCACAAACATTATGCGCGTGCGACATTGGATGCTTCAGGAAAGATGGTTAAACTCGCTGTTTCAAGATAAAGAAAACTGAAAGTAGAAAAAGGCGGCGCAAGCCGCCTTTTTTATTGCTACTATCTCTTAGATCGCGTATAATTTCCTTTCTAAGTATGTATAAGGAGAATTTATGAGTCATCCCATAACTGGTGCTGAAATACGTCAATCATTTATAGATTATTTTGTGGAAAAAGGACACACTTTTGTTCAATCTTCCTCCCTGGTGCCGGGGGGCGATCAGACATTACTATTCACCAATGCTGGGATGGTGCAATTCAAAGATGTCTTTCTTGGGACAGATAACCGCCCATATACACGAGCGGTCAATTCACAAAAGTGTATGCGCGTAGCAGGAAAGCATAATGATCTGGACGAAGTAGGAAGGGATGATACGCACCAGACTTTTTTCGAAATGCTGGGGAACTGGTCATTCGGTGATTATTACAAGAAAGAAGCAATTTCCTGGGCATGGGAGCTATTAACGAGTGTCTGGGGCCTGGATAAGAGTAAACTCTGGGTTACATGTTTCAAGGACGATAAAGGAAGCATCCCAACGGATGACGATGCCGCAAAATACTGGAGCCAGCAACCAGGTATTGATCCTGCTAATATTTTATATTTTGGTCGAAAAGAGAATTTCTGGGAAATGGCAGATGTTGGTCCTTGTGGACCGTGCAGCGAAATTCATATTGATCTGGGTCCATCTTTCTGCAATAAACAAGGTGAACCAGGTCATGTATGCCGAGTAAATGGAGATTGCCGGCGATTTACGGAACTTTGGAATCTTGTTTTTATCCAATACAACCGCCACAGCGAAAGCGATCTTGAGCCATTACCTGCAACCCATGTAGATACGGGCATGGGATTAGAACGTATAGTATCTGTCATGCAGAAGGTGTATTCCAACTACCGCACTGACCTGTTGATGCCGCTGATTGAAAAAGTTCGTGAGCTGGCATGCCAGACGAAAGAACAGATGGAAGAAAACTTTACACCGTATCGGGTGATCGCAGATCATGCCAGGGCAGCTGCTTTTCTCATTGCCGATGGAGTAGTTCCAGGGAATACCGGTCGTAATTATGTCTGCCGGATGATCATCCGTCGTGCAAGCCGGTTTGGTGGAAAGCTGGGATTGAATAAGCCTTTTATGGCTCAAATTGCCAGAGTTGTTATCGAGAATTATCAAAAAGCTTACCCAGAATTATCCAAAAATGAACAAAGTATTCTTGATAGTATCACCCGTGAAGAAAAACGGTTCCATAGAACACTAGAATCGGGTATGGAACGTCTGGATGAATTGATGGAAGCTGTAAAGCAATCAGGAAAAACTACATTACCTGGTGATAAATTATTCGACTTATATGCAACTCATGGCTTGCCATTGGAAATCAGCCGGGATATTGCCCGTGAGCATGATATGAATGTGGATGAAGTGGGTTTTCGTAATGCTATGGAAGAGCATCGGAATGCTTCTGGTGCTGGAAAAGCATTTGGACCACTGGGTGGTGAAGAGGTTGATCTTTTCCGCGAAGTGATCGAAGACTTGATCGAAAAACATGAACTCGCTGAAACAGGTGTTCACTATGACCCTTATACCAGGCTAGAGGTTTCTGTACCTGTGCTAGCCTTGTTCGAAGAGGGTCAAAAAGTAAATAGTGCTTTTAAAGATGCCCGAGTGGATATTATCGTTCCGGATACATGCTTTTATATTGAATCGGGTGGACAGGTCGCTGATAAAGGAATGTTCATTTCTACTGATAAGTGGTCAGTGCAGATAAATGATGTACGACGACCTGCAGCCGGTGCTATTGTTCATAGTGGAATTGTTCTTTCAGGGAAGATAAACGAAGGAGACACAGGCTTATTAACAGTAGATGCCAACCGCAGACGTGATATTATGCGGAATCATACAGCAACCCATTTGCTTCATGCAGCATTACACAGGGTGTTGGGAAACCATGCCCGACAAGCTGGTTCTATGGTAGCTCCAGATCGTTTACGGTTCGACTTTACCCATCCTGAATCAATGACATCTGATCAAATTCAACAGGTTCAAGATACTGTTAATGAAGAGATCATGCATGGACATCAAGTCCATTTCGAAAGCAAACCATTAGCAATCGCCATGAATGAAGGGGCAATGGCACTTTTTGGTGAAAAGTACGGTGACATTGTTCGCACGGTAACCATACCTGAGGAGCAAGAGAATTTCTCTTATGAGCTTTGCGGTGGAACACATGTAACCGCAACGAATGATATTGGCTTGTTCCTGATCATCAGTGAGGGAAGTGCTGCTGCGGGGATTAGACGTATTGAAGCGGTAACTGGCAGGGTTGCGTATGATGTTGCACGGAACCGCATGGGCACATTACAGCATGCAGCACAATTACTTGATACCAAAGTTGATGATGTCCCCGAGCGGATCGCACATATCCTGGATAATCTGGATGAACAGAAGAAAGAAAATGCTCAACTGCAACAAGAACTGGCACTCATCAGTTTTAACGAAAAGTTGGATAAAATCCAAACGATAGGCGATGTGCATGTTCTATCACTGAATATCAAACATGCCAATGCTGATATTTTGCGCCAGATGACTGACCGTTTCCGTGACAAAGTTGCTAGCGGTGTAGTTGTATTAGGCACAGTGCAAGATGGCCGCCCGATGATCATCGCTGCAGTGACAGAGGACCTGGTAAAACGTGGCATCAATGCTAACGAACTGGTGAAAGCGATTGCTCCTACAATTGGGGGTAGTGGTGGCGGCAGACCGAACATGGCTCAGGCAGGTGGAAAGGATCCTTCTCACATGGATGATGCCTTACAGCTTGTTTATGAATTTTTAAGTAAAAAACTGAGTTAGGGCTTATTCGGATAAAGCGCTGACCAATTCTTTACAGAAAAATGGAATATCGGCAACAACACGACCCCAGACAATGTTTTTGCTGCGGAAAGCGGGAAAATCTACCCATTCAGCACCAGCATTGATGAGGTCGTCTTTAATACCTTCACTGCCTGTTGCTTTGTGACCAGCAACAATTCCAGCACTGATGCCTACAAGCCCTGCATGGCATATCATTCCAACGATCTTTCCTTGATCGTACATGGAGCGCACGATATATTTGACATTTTCATATCTGCGAAGTTTATCAGGAGCCCAGCCACCTGGAATGATCACTGCATCGAATTCTTCGGGATTCACATTGTCGAAAGTCAGGTCACTCAAGGCAACTATGCCTTGTTTCCCTTTATAGACTTCTTTAGCCTTTTTGCCCGCTACAATAACCTGATGTCCTTCTTCTTGCATGCGCATCAGGGGTACCCAGAATTCGAGGTCTTCAAAATCCTGTGCGATTAAAAAGAGAATTAATTTTGGGATCATAATATCATACCTGCAAAATGAGATATCCCAATGATAATTGAAAAACACCCTTTTGGGGTGTTTTTCGTTGCCAGTTTTAAATACTATTTATGATGTTGCTATATGTTGCCCCCAGTTGATCTCCAAAAATAGAAAGAATTACGATGACAACCAGCGCAATTAAAATAAGAATTAATGCATATTCAACTAATCCCTGACCTGGCTCAACTTTTTGGACAGCCAACTTTTCTCACCTCCTTACTGGATAAGAGTGTTAAGAATTATTATAGAAAAGTTAACGACAAATTGCAACTGTTCATAATTATCCTTACGAAAAATTAATATCTGGATATGCTATTTATATCAATCTTGCGGTAAGGTCATGAACCAGGGCGCCAGTGATTTGCACTTTTACTAAATTACCAGGTTCAACTTTTTCATCGAGAAAAACAAGGCCATCAATTTCGGGCGCATCTCTAAAGGATCTGCCTATCGAATGAGTATCATCAGCACCTTCTATTAGAACCTGCATAGTTTTACCCACCCAATTTTGATTCAATTTTAAAGAAATATCTTGTTGCAGAATCATTAATCGTTCAACTCTGTCTGCTTTTTCTTCTTCAGAAACTGGATCGCCATATTGTTCGCTGGCAGTACCTTTTTCGAAAGAAAATGGAAAAACGCCAACCCGATCAAACTTCACTTCTGAAAGAAAATCTAAAAGTGTCTGGAATTCTTTTTCGGTCTCTCCAGGATAACCAACGATAAATGTTGTGCGAATTGCCAGGTCTGGCATCGCTTTTCGCATTTTTTCGATAGTTTGGATAGTCTGATCTATGTTCGAAGGGCGCTTCATTTTCTTGAGAAGGGTAGGGTCTGCATGCTGTAAAGGGATATCAAGATAGTGAAGCAGTTGTGGTTTTGTTGCCATTCTATCAATGAGACGATCTGTGACGAAGCCGGGGTAGGCGTAAAGGATGCGCATCCAGGGAATGAATGGCGCTTTTTCGCAAATTTGATCAATGAGGGTGGACAAGCCATCTTTCATACCCAGATCTGAACCATAATCTGTGGTGTCCTGGGCAATAAGGTTTACTTCTATTATGTTGTTTTCTTGTAGAAATTGTGCATCATTAATGATGTTCTCAATGGGACGACTGACATTTTTCCCTTTAATTAGGGGTATGGCACAGAATGCACATAAGCGGCGACATCCATCTGCAATTTTTAAGTATGCACTTGCACCTTGAATGGAGACTCGTGCCAGGTCTCCGTAATCCATGCGAAGTGGCGTATCGGGTATGTCAAAGCGTTGCACTGGAAGATTGCCATTGCGGAAATCAGCAATGAAGGGAGCAATATCCATCCAATTTCTTGTACCAATAATGCCATCCATCCCACTGACTTCATTAAGTAACGTGGCGCCATAACGCTGAGGAAGGCATCCGGTGGCGATAAGCAACTGATTGCTTTTCTTATTTACAGCCAGGTTTTGAAGTTCTGTGATCGATTCTTCCCTTGCAGGAGCAATGAAACCGCAAGTATTGACAATCAAAAATCGAGCTTGTGATGGTTTTGTAACTGGTATCATGCCATCATTGATCAAAAGTGCAGCCATTGAATCTGCATCTACACTGTTTTTTGCACAACCTAATGAAATGAGATAAAAGGTATTTTCTTTCATTTGAACTTCTTAAGGAATATATGGTGTAACGGTAGGAGTAAAGATAGGTGTAGGCTCCAGGGTGGGAGTGCTGGTAACTTCAGGTGTATTTGTGGAGGTAGGCAAAGGTGCAATCGTAGGTGTGATGATACCCGATAGGCCAAATGTGAGATGGATGACTTCACCAGTTTCACCCATTATGCCTAAATCTTGCTCGTTAAATATGATCTGTATAGAAGCTGCATCACCTGAAATCAATTCAAGAGACTTAGTGGCATAAAAAGGATACGCATTACCTGGAATTATTCTGCCATTAAAAATCTCTTTTTCATCAGAAATGATTTTCAACCAGGCACGCTGGCGGGCGATCACAGAAACTTGAATTGGTGAACCTTTATTAACTTCTTGCGTTATTTCCACTACTTGCGTGGTCACAGGAAGGTTTATCTTCCCATCATCGGGATGTGAAGTCGGCACATTGGTCACCACAGATAACGTTTCAGTGGGCATGACAGAGTCATCTTCTGTATTCAGGAGAATTTCAGATATAGATACCGGAGTCTCATTATTGTTTGATTTACGATAATGGGAGACATTGATAGCAGCCCAAATGGCAAATCCAAGCAGAACAAGGATAACGCTCCCACTGATAAGGAGATCAGCACTCAAAAATCTTGCCCATTTTCCTGGTGCTTTGTGATGTATTTTTGCATGGGTGGGTGTTTCTTTTCTTTCGGAAACCACCAAAGCTTCGCGACGTGCCTGTAATCCATTTGCAAAATCTAGCAAGATTTCATCCACATCCAAACCCAGGAATTTTGCGTAATTAGAAAGCATTCCCTGGCATTGAACTCGAGAAGGGATATTGTCAATTATTCCTTCTTCCAATGCTTTTAAGTAATATTCTCGGACGTGGATGAATTTTTCAATATCTTTAAATTGCAGGTGAAGAATTTCCCTACGTTCTTTAAGCTTTTTTCCCAGTTGACGAAAATACCAGTCACCAGGATCAACTCCTCCTGATAACAGCTCTTGCTGGGTAACCTCTTGTAATTCAAAGGCATCTTGAAGTTGATCATCTGAAGCACTGGATGAAGAGGTAATTTCTTCCGCTTGAATTTCTTGAGGGGAGGTTTGTTGAGGAATCTTGCTCTTCTCCTCAAAATCTTCTGTGATCTGTGGAATGGAGGGCTGAGGAAGATTCCCTTCCCATTGATCCAGCAAAGGCTGAATTTCAAGAGTTAAAAAACCTGCATACAGCCTGAGAAATCCCTTTGCCTGTACCGAAGAAGGCAACAGCTCATGCTCGTTGGCTTCAAGGGCGCGCAGATAATCGGGTTTGATATGAGTAGCAAAAGCGGCTTGCTCAATCGTAAGCCGCTTTTGCTCTCGAGCCTTGCGTAATTGCTCACCAATCGAGCTGTTCATCATCAAGCAAAGTTTTATTATTCTTTCGCATCATCCGTTGCAGCAGCTTCAACAGCAGGTGTTTCAACTTCAGCAACTTCTGGCTCACTTGTCTGCTGCAAGGAGGCAGGTAATTCACCTTCTCTGTAGACAATGATCTTTACTTTTGGATTTAGATCCATTGTAAGACGGACAGTAGCGAAAAATTCACCAAGTGATCGGATTGGTTCGCATTCGATCTGATGACGATTGATCTTTGTGATGCCCAATTTACTATTTACGACATCTGCGATCATCTGTGTAGTGATCGAACCATAAAGTTTTCCAGTTTCTCCAGCCTTCCCTGCGAAACCGAAAACCAGTCCGTTCACCTGATCAGAAAGACCACTGAGCTCGTTATTCAACTCAGCTCGTTGAATCGTGGCTTTCTGGCGAATGTGATCAATCTTTTTTAATGCACCCGCGGTCGCTAGAACAGCCAGACCCTGGGGGAGGAGGAAGTTACGTCCAAAACCATCTGCAACTTTCTTGACATCACCAGCGCGACCTAATTTGTAAACATCTTTTACTAACAATACTTTCATGATCTAAGCCCTTTCCTGAGCGGAAATAAAGATATGGTGCGAAGGGTACAACGCACCGAATAAATATTCTACCAGACAGAAATCGAACCGTCAAACAATAACGTAAATTGGATAAAGAGTTTAGACGCCATATAAACGTGCAACCGGGATAACTGCCAGAACACCGGTATTGGGTTGGTTCAGATCTCCAGTTATTTTTTGTGTTGCATCCACAATGGCATCTACCATTTTTTCTCCATGCACCAGTGTTATCACAGTTCGATTTAAGACTTCTTCATGAGAAAGTAGATCCTCCAGGCTGGGAATTAAAGGAATATCATCGCGTAAGGCTGAATATTTCTTAATCCTTCCAAGTCCGGTTGATGCTAATACAGTCATTCCGCCAACCCCTACATTATTCCAGGCTTCGAGTACTTCTTCCAGTTTTTCTGTGTCGTTTAAGACAAAAAATATCATGTACATTTAACCCTCCTGAGAGGTGTTTGTATTGTTTAAAATTTTTGGTTTTTCACTATGAGCAAATGATGCTCGTAATAGCGGTGGCGTTAGTAGTGTTGTAAACAGAACAACTGCAATAATTGCAGAAAAAGTTTGATTAGTAAGCAGGCTATTATCCATTCCAATTTTTGCAATGATCAAACCAACCTCACCACGAGAGATCATCCCAATACCAATTTGTACAGATTCGAGAATGGGTATTTTGGCTAACTTTGCTCCCAATCCAGCACCCAATATTTTTCCAATTATAGAAAGGACAACAATAAGCAGGATCACCCAGATATATGAACCGCGTATTTCCCTTAAATTCATACTTAACCCAATGGAAACAAAAAAGATCGGGACGAAAAAGCCGTAGGAAATTGAGCGTATTCCAGATTCAAAAAGTGATTTTTCTGAAGTGCGAGAAAACATCAAACCAGCAATGAAGCTGCCTGTTATCGCAGCCATGCTTCCGACAACTTCTGCTGCTAACCCATAAAGGAAAATGATTATGATTGCAAGTGTAAGGCTGCCCTGACTGATGGGTAATCTGGATACTTTGCGGCTTATCCAGGGTAATAAAAATAAGCCAAATGCAATTGAGATGATCAGGAATCCTGCCATCCGAACAAACACCAGAATGATTGCTGGTAAACCAGCAGCACCTGAAGAAAATGCAAGAAAAATTGATAGAAGCAGAATTACCAGAATATCATCAAATACTGCTGCTCCCAATAATCCAAGGCCAACGCGTGTTCGAAGTTTGCCTAATTCCATAAGAGTTTGAGCTGAAATGCTCACGCTGGTGGCTGAAAGGGCAAGACCCAGGTAAATGGCATGTGATGGCGTCATACCTGTGAGCATTCCAATGATGTATCCAAATCCCAATGGAAAGACTACACCAAGGATCCCAGCGTAAGCTGAAACACGGGTGTTTTTCACGATTTCGCTGATGTGGAGTTCAAGACCTGCAAGAAACATTAAAAGTAGAACCCCAATTTCACCCAATTCGTAAATAACATCACCCAGATGTGCATCTGAAATGAAGGAAAGGTTCGTAATATTTAAAAGACTGGGTCCGAGTAAAACACCAACCAACAATTCCCCGAACACAGATGGCTGTTTGATGCATGTGGATAAATATCCTGCCAGCTTGGCAATGATCAGGATGATAGACAGCACAAAGATCAATTGTAAAAAAGGCGTCATGACAAATTTACTTCTCCATGTACAATATCCAAAGTTTACCATATCAATATTACTCTCATTCCTTTTTTCATCTGTTGTATACTCGTGTTATAACCAAACTTAAGGGATGTATTCTATGGACCTAGAAAAAGAAGAAAAACGTTGGGAAGAAAAGAAATTACAACCCGTTTTACAGAAATTTCCTGAAAGAAAAAAGCAGTTTCTCACTTCATCAGAAATTCCGGTTCCCGTGATCAGCATTCCACAGGGCTCAAATTATATGGACGAATTAGGGTTTCCGGGTGAATATCCATTTACTCGTGGGATCCAACCTACCATGTATCGCGGGCGATTTTGGACAATGCGTCAATATGCTGGTTTTGCCAGCGCAGAAGAATCAAACATTCGCTACCGGTATCTATTGGAGCAGGGTCAGACAGGGCTATCCGTGGCTTTCGACCTGCCCACACAGATCGGGTATGACGCTGATGATCCGATCGCAATGGGAGAGGTGGGAAAAGTAGGCGTTTCCATCTCATCGCTTAATGATATGGAAACACTTTTCCATGAAATACCTTTGGATAAAGTCTCCACCAGCATGACGATCAATGCACCTGCTGCTGTTTTATTGGCTATGTATATTGCGGTGGCAAAGAAGCAGGGAGTAACCCCAGGCAAACTTCGCGGAACTATTCAGAATGATATTTTGAAAGAATATATCGCACGTGGCACCTATATTTTCCCGCCAACACCTTCTATGCGTTTGATCACGGATGTTTTCCAATATTGTACAAATGAAGTTCCACAATGGAATACGATCAGCATCTCTGGGTATCATATTCGGGAAGCAGGATCAACAGCGGTGCAGGAAGTAGCTTTTACACTGGCAAATGCGATAGCCTATGTACAGGCTGCCATTGATGCAGGGCTGAAAATTGATGATTTTGCTTCACAGCTTTCGTTCTTCTTCAATGCGCACAACAATTTTCTAGAAGAAATAGCAAAATTCCGTGCTGCCCGAAAAGTATGGGCAGATATCATGAAAAACCGGTTTGGTTCTGATGATCCAAGGTCACAAATGCTGCGTTTCCATACACAGACTGCTGGTTCGACATTAACAGCACAACAGCCTGAGAACAATATCGTACGGGTGACCCTACAGGCTTTAGCTGCCATCATGGGTGGAACCCAATCTCTACATACCAACAGTATGGATGAAGCATTATGGTTGCCAACGGAAAAATCTGTTCGTGTAGCACTGCGCACGCAGCAGATCATTGCGAACGAATCTGGTGTAGCAGATAGCGTAGACCCTCTGGGCGGATCATTTCTTATCGAGCAGCTTACAAGCGAGATCGCTGAAAAAGCAAAGGAGTATATCCGAAAAATTGATGATCTGGGTGGTGCGCTGGCTGCAATCGAACGAGGATACATCCAATCAGAAATTCAAGATGCCTCTTATAAATATCAAAAAGCTGTCGAAAATAAAGAACAGATAGTGGTAGGTGTAAATGCCTATGAAACCCATGAGGTGTTACAACTAGAGCGACTAAAAGTTGATCCATCAATTGAGGAAAATCAAAAAGCAAAATTACACAATTTACGTGAACATCGAGATGGAAGTAGAGCTACAGAATTGCTGGCCGTGTTGGAAAATGCAGCAAAGGGATCAGAAAATCTAATGCCAGTGTTGGTTACCTGTGTAGAAGCGAATTTAACTCTCGGTGAAATATGTGGAGTACTTCGAAAAGTATGGGGCGAGTATCAACCCCCAGCATGGATATAGCAGAGGAGTGAAAGCATGGCAGAAATCAAGAAAGTTAATCATGTAGGAATTGTTGTCAGTGATCTGGAGGAATCTCTAAAATTCTGGCGAGACATATTAGGGCTTGAATTGAACCATGTTGAAGATGTTCCCAACCAGAAATCTCAAGTTGCTTTTTTACCGGTAGGAGAAACTGAAATTGAACTGGTAGTGCCAACAGATGAGACTACTGGTTCAGGAAAATTTCTCAAGGAACGCGGCCCGGGAATACATCATTTATGTTTTGAAGTTGATGACATTGAAGGAATGCTCTCTCAATTGAAAGATAAAGGTATTCGCCTGATTAATGAAACACCAATTGCATTAGAAGGACGAAAAATGGCATTCATCCATCCAAAGAGTGCTAATGGTGTATTGATCGAACTATATCAACTGACTTGATAGCAAAGATGCCTGGATAAATGCCCTTCTATTATGCAGGTATCCAAAAAGGTCATTGGCGCAACCAGGCAGAATCTTATGCCTGTTATGTACTGATGAGTCTTTATAATAATGAAGTTGATACTGGATATTGGAATGGTAAAAGTGAATGCTGGACATTTTTTCGTCAATCAGGTATTATTTAGCATTTGGAATGTGTATGACGGGTAGAGAATTCAAACTAATTTCGAGGGAGAAACATGGATAAAACTGCTTCCTTTTTGAAAGAAATAACTGAAGCTCATGGCGTATCCGGATATGAAAATCCTGTACGCAAGGTTGTGCGTAAGTATATGGAACCTCTGGGTGAAGTAAGCCAGGATAAAATTGGAAGCGTTATTTGCAAAAAAGCGGGAAGTTCTGAAAACCCCCGTGTCATGATCGCCGGTCACATGGATGAGATTGGTTTCATGGTAAAGCAAATCACTGATGAAGGATTTTTAAAATTCCTTCCTCTGGGCGGGTGGTTTGATCAGGTTCTTCTGAGCCAGCGGGTAATTGTAAAGACACACAAAGGTGATATCGTTGGTGTCATTGGTGTAAAACCGCCGCACCTTCTTTCAGCTGAAGAAAGAGCGAAAGTAATCATTCGAAAAGAAATGTACATTGATATTGGAGCGACCAGTAAAGAAGAAGTAGAAGCATCTGGCGTGCGCGTAGGTGATCCAGTCATTCCTCGTGCAGACTTTGTCGAATTGGCAAATGGAAAGAGTTATCTTTCAAAAGCCTGGGATGATAGAGTGGGTGTTGCTCTGGTAATTTCCATTCTGGAAAAATTCCAGAAAGTCAGTCACCCTAATACCATTTTTGGTGTTTCTACTGTGATGGAAGAGGTAGGTTTACGGGGAGCTACTACCAGTGTGCATGCGGTTGATCCAGATGTCGCAATTGTTTTGGAAGCTGATATCGCCGGCGATGTTCCAGGAGTAAAACCTGAAGAATCATCTGTGAAATTGGGGAAAGGCCCCAGTCTGGTAATGCACGACGCACGCATGATACCCAATATCAAATTACGCGACCTGATCATATCTACCGCTGAAGAACAGAAAATACCTTTACAGTTTTCATCATTAGAGGCAGGTGCGACAGACGGCGCAGCTATCCATCTCCATAAAATCGGAGTTCCTACTGTTGTCATCTCTGTGCCAGCCAGACACATCCATTCCCATAGCAGCATTATCCATCGGGATGATTATGACAATACCGTTGCTCTCCTTGTAGCAATGGTCAATAAACTTGACGAAGCAACTGTAGCAAGTCTGACAGAATAATTTATTGGAAACCGGGAGGATTCGTGTCTGAACAAATTCTTGCAAACATTGCTTCAGATCTTAAGCAAAAAATAGAATCGTTTGAAGCTGTTTATGAAACGCGTTCTATTGGAAATGTATCTGAAGCATCTGATGGTATAGCCAATGTAAACGGATTATCGGGTGTTCGTTCACAAGAACTGGTCGAGTTTGAAAATGGCGTTATGGGAATTGCCTTCAACCTGGAAGAGAAAAAGGTTGGTGTGATCATTATGGGCGAATATTCCCATATCCATGAAGGAATGCAGGTTCGTGCTACCGGTCGTATTGCATCGGTGCCGGTGGGAAATAACCTGATTGGCAGAGTGGTGAATGCGTTAGGAATGCCAATTGATGGAAAAGGCACCATAAAGACAGATAAATATCGGCCAATTGAGCGTATCGCACCTGGTGTGGTTGCAAGAAAAGGTGTAGACACTCCTGTACAGACGGGTATCAAAGCAATTGATACCATGATCCCTATTGGGCGTGGACAACGTGAATTGATCATTGGTGACCGGCAGACAGGAAAAACAGCCATCGCACTTGATACGATCATCAATCAAAAAGGGAAAGACCTGATTTGTATCTATGTGGCAATCGGACAAAAAATGTCACAGGTTGCGCAGGTAGTGGCAACGCTTGAAAAACATGGCGCTATGCAGCACACCATTGTAGTGGCAGCAAGCGCCTCTGATCCTGCAGCTTTGCAATATATTGCTCCTTATGCTGGCTGTGCTATGGGTGAAGAATTCATGGAGCAAGGCAAAGACGCCTTGATCGTTTATGACGATTTAAGCAAACATGCATGGGCTTATCGCCAGGTTTCCCTTTTATTGCGACGTCCACCAGGACGTGAAGCTTACCCTGGTGATGTGTTCTACCTCCATTCCCGATTATTGGAACGTGCAGCTCGGCTTAGTGATGAACTGGGTGGAGGTTCACTGACTGCTTTGCCAATCATTGAAACTCTTCTTGGTGACGTTTCTGCGTATATTCCAACCAATGTTATTTCGATTACCGATGGGCAGATTTATCTGGAAAGTAGTCTATTTAATGCAGGTATCCGACCTGGTGTTAATGTTGGTATTTCGGTTTCTCGTGTAGGTGGTTCTGCTCAAATCAAAGCGATGAAGCAGGTTGCTGGTCGTCTTCGCCTTGACATGGCAGCTTACCGTGAAATGGCTGCTTTTGCTCAATTTGGTTCAGAATTGGACAAGACAACTCAAGCGCAGTTGAACCGTGGTCAACATCAGCAAGAAATTCTTAAGCAGGCGCAATATTCACCCATTTCAGTCGAGCATCAGGTGATCATCCTGTTTGCCGGAGGAAATGGTTTTGCTGATGCAATCCCATTGGATAAGATGGTTGCCTGGGAAAAAGGTCTGATCCAATTCATTGATTCTTCTTACCCGGAGATCATAGTTGAAATTACAATAAAGAAAAAATTATCGGATGAGAACAGAGATCAATTAGTTCAAGCACTGAACGCATATAACGCTACCTGGAGTGCATAAGCGATATGGCATCAGCACGCGAAATGAGGGTTCGCATCCGAAGTGTAAAGAATATTGCACAGGTAACACGCGCACTGGAGACTGTAAGCGCAAGCAAAGTCAGAAAAGCCATTACTGCATTGAATTCTACCAAGCCATATTCGGATAAAGCCTGGAAATTATTGCTACATCTTGCACGCCAGCCTGGGCATAACAGTCTGCACCCTTTACTTCATGAAAGAAGTAAGCAAGAAAATACGCTGGTGCTATTTATCAGTGGTGACCAAGGGCTGGCTGGTGTTTACAATGTGAATATTGTTAGAGAGGTGTTGCAGTTTGAATCTACACATCCGCTTCCCATTCGGTACATCACGGTTGGGAAGAAGGGGCGGGATATGTTGTTGCGTAGAAGAAAGAATATCATTGCAGAATTTTCTAATCTTGCTGTACCTCCTTCCTATGCTGAAATTTCTGCATTAGGGCGAATGGTAATGGATGAATATTTATCTGGAAAAGTTGATCAGGTGTTCCTTGCGTATACAGACTTTAAAGGAATGTCAAGCCAGGCTCCAATTATCAAAAAAATAATTCCACTTACAGTAGAAACTGAGGAAAGTCAGAAAGATCAGTACAATTATGTACATAAGACCAACGCAGTTTTTACTTTTGAGCCAGATGAAGTTGGATTTTTGGAAGAAGTGATCACAAGACTGGTTTCTGTACAGGTCTATAGGGCGGTGCTTGATTCCGTTGCAAGTGAATACTCTGCTCGAATGTTAGCAATGCATAACGCCACGCAAAACGCAAACGATCTTGCTGCTATGTTACAGCTTGACTACAACAAAGCTCGACAAAATAGCATCACTAAAGAATTATTGGATATTGCTGCCGGTGCAGAAGCGTTAAGAGGTGCACACCAGGCAATATTGGAGGTTGAATAACCATGATAGAACAAAGCATAGGAAAAATAATACAGGTTACTGGACCTGTGGTAGACGTCCAATTTGAGAACCTGGTTTTACCTAATATTTATGATGCGCTAGAAGTGGATACAGGTGAAAGCATTTTAGTTTTGGAAGTACAGCAGCATTTGGGAAATGACCGCGTTCGCTGCCTGGCAATGGATACAACTGATGGCGTAAAAAGAGGTTTACCTGTAAAAGTGACAGGTTTTCCCATTATGGTACCTGTTGGGACTGAAACGCTGGGTAGAGTCTTTAATGTATTAGGAAATCCAATTGATGGAATGGGTAAAGTTGAAGTGAAGACCCGATATCCCATTCATCGAGAGTCACCTTCTTTTGAAGATCAGGTAACCCGACCAGAATTCCTCGAAACGGGTATCAAAGTGATTGATCTGATCGCACCGTTTACCAAAGGCGGAAAAACAGGTATCTTTGGTGGCGCTGGTGTTGGAAAAACCGTGATCATTCAAGAGTTAATTCGAACTTTTGCTGAAGTTCATAAGGGCTTTTCAGTGTTTGCAGGTGTTGGAGAGCGCTCACGTGAAGGTAACGATCTATGGCATGAAATGCGGGATTCAGGTGTTATTGATAAAGTTGCAATGGTCTTTGGGCAGATGAATGAACCTCCAGGCGTCAGGTTGCGTGTGGCTTTGACTGGGCTGACAATGGCAGAATATTACCGTGACCAGGGACGTGATGTTCTTCTCTTTATTGATAATATCTTTCGATTTGTTATGTCAGGTGCTGAAGTTTCTGCTTTATTGGGACGTATGCCTTCAGCAGTAGGATATCAGCCAACATTAGCTACTGAGATGGGTGAATTGCAGGAAAGAATTGTCAGTACCAGAAAAGGATCCATTACATCCATGCAGGCAGTCTATGTTCCTGCGGATGATTATTCTGACCCGGCACCTGTGGCTACTTTTGCCCACCTTGATGCAACCGTAGCTCTGGAGCGATCTATTGTTGAAAAAGGTATTTACCCCGCTGTTGATCCGCTGGCTTCCACCTCGCGCATTTTGGATCCATTGGTGGTTGGAGAAGAGCATTACAACACAGCGAGGGAAGTACAACGTGTGCTGCAGCGTTATAAAGACTTGCAAGACATCATCGCGATCCTCGGTATTGATGAACTAGGGGAAGATGATAAACTGGTTGTTTCACGAGCGCGCAAGATCGAACGCTTCTTCTCTCAACCGATGTTTGTTGCGGAACAATTCACTGGAACACCAGGTAAATATGTCACGATCAAAGATACCATTCGTGGATTCCAGGAAATTCTGCAAGGGAAACATGATGGTGTCCCTGAACAAGCTTTCAACATGGCTGGTACCATCGAAGATGTGGTTGCAGCTTCAAAAAGGATGACTGAAGGATAGAATTTCATGCCAATTCGATGTGAAATTGTCTCACAAGACAGACAGGTATTCAGCGGAGAAGTTGATATTGTCATTCTACCTGGTACAGTAGGACAGATGGGGATATTACCTCACCATACTCCTTTGTTGACCACGCTTCAGTATGGAATTATTACTGTACGAAAAGGAAAAGAAGAGATTTTATTCACGGTTGCTGGTGGTATTGCTGAAATTCAGCCTGACCAGGTTACCGTATTAGCTGATGCAGCAGAAAATATTATGGAAATTGATCTTGCCAGAGCTGAAGAAGCGCGAAAACGGGCAGAAGAGATGCTTAGAAACGCTGCCAAATTGCCGCACGAGCAGTATCTTGCCGAACAGGCAGCGTTACGGCGTTCTGATCTGCGGATCAGAGCAGCTCGACGTTATCATGATGGCAAGAGATATCCAACAACAAGAGGATAATCAGGAAGAAGTATGCCGATTCTCACCCATGAACTGGGTATTGATCTAGGAACGAAGAATACTATTGTTATTGAGGGCAATCAAGTTCTTATTGAAGAGCCTACAGTAGCAGCAATACTGGTAGACGAACAAAAAATGGTCGAATGGGGGCAGGCTGCTCATGATATGGATGGAAGAGTGCCCGAATCCATTGAAATTGTCCGTCCTTTGCGTCATGGGGTGATCGCAGAGTATGAAATCACAGAAAAATTCCTTGGAATAATCTTGAAACGCGTAAGTGGTTCTATGCGTTTCTTCCGGCCAAGGATCATGCTTACTGTTCCATACGGTGCGACTAGTGTCGAAAGTAGAGCAGTGCACGAAGCAGGTCTGGGTGCGGGGAGCCGTGAAGTCTATTTGATCTACCAGCCACTTGCGGCTGCATTAGGGGTGGATCTGCCGATTTCATCACCTTCTGGAAATATGGTGCTTTGCCTGGGTGGAGGTACTTTTCAGGCTGCTGTGCTGGCTATGAACAACATCATCCGGGCAGAAACATCCCGGACAGGCGGTATCATGCTGGACGAGGCTATCATTGCGTATATTCGGAAGAAGTATGGCATAATCGTTGGACAACCAACTGCAGAACAATTAAAGATCCGCATCGGTTCAGCCATTCCGCAAGACCAACAACAGATCATGGAAGTGCAGGGGCAAGATCAGGTCAGTGGTTTACCCAAACCTGTTGCATTGACATCAGACGATATTTACGATGCATTGCAAGAACCTTTGTTGGAAGTGTTGAAAACCTGCAAATCAGTGCTGGAAAAGACCCCACCTGAATTGATATCCGACATTATTGACCGTGGTGTTGCAGTCTGTGGTGGTGGTTCGTTATTAAAGGGAATAGACAAGTATTTGACAAAAATGTTGGGAATACCTGCTTATCTGGTGGATAATCCGACGACCTGCACTGCAGAAGGAGCTCAACGAGCCTTAGGGATGCGAGAAGCGCTCAAACGCAGTCT
>JBDKSY010000299.1:0-2362 GCA_039680395.1 Anaerolineaceae bacterium
GCAAAGGATAATCTCAGTTTTAACGATGTGGAATTTTTAAATTCCGACACTAATAATGACATTGCTCTAATTGTCATGAGTGCGATTAAACAACAGACTACTCCGGCGGTGTGCCCGACCCGGACTATTACGTAATGAGCCTATTGTTTCACTACAAAGATGGATGAATTCCGTTAGAAGAATAGCAAACGGTGTCGATATGTTCTCGAGGATCGTAAAATCGCTAATATGTTTCCACATACCGCTACAGTACTAAAAACGGTTGACCTGTTCCCGAGAACCCCGACATCAATAATGACAACTCGAGCCACATTGAGGTATCAATTAACACCTGAAACCTCAAATATAAGCTAAAAAACTTATTAATTTTTCCTCTTCCTCCTTGACATATCTCTGTTCAATGGTAACATAGTCGGCATGCTAAAACTTTTTGTTCAGTACCTGGTGGATACGGGCTTATGGTTGATGCCCCGGCGGTGGAGTTCGTCTCTAGCGCCAGTTTTCCAGACTTGCTAACTAGATAAAAAACGAACCCATCGCCTTTTCAAAGAAGATTAGATGCTGCGGTGGGTTATTTATTACGATAACTCGATCATTGATTTATTTTGCACCGCCAGCCATCTGGCGGATTTTTCTTTAATTAAATCGAACTCCATTGGAGAAAACTATGAAAAACACAGACTTGAAATCAAATCAACACAATAAAAATACTCTTTTATCAACAGTGGCGATCCTTGTCATCGTCTTTACTCTTCTTCTGACTGCATGTACACCAAAAGCTACTCAAAGCGCAGATACTGATAAGATCACGGTCAAAATTGGTGTTTCCCCCGTGCCCCATGGTGATATTGTTAAATTCATTCAAGACAACCTGGCCGACGAAGTCGGATTGAATATTGAAATTATTGAATTCACCGATTATGTCCAGCCCAACCTGGCATTGGCTGATGGTCAAATTGACGCCAATTTCTTCCAGCATGTCCCTTACCTGGATGATTTTAATATACAGCATAAACTGAACCTGATCCCTGTGGCTGCGATACACATCGAACCTCTGGGGATCTATTCCAGCAAGGTCAAGAGCCTTGATGAAGTTGCTGATGGCGCGGTTGTAGGAATCCCCAATGATGTTACCAACGCCGGGCGTGCACTTCACCTGCTGGCTGAAAATGGTCTGCTTACCCTGAAAGATGGGGTAGGTTATGCTGCCACCGTTGCAGATATCACAGACAATCCAAAGAACCTCGATATTGTGGAGCTTGAAGCAGCACAATTGGTTCGCTCATTGGAAGACACTACCATTTCTGTGATCAATGGAAACTATGCTCTTCAGGGTGGGTTAACCCCTGGCAAAGATGCACTCGCACTGGAAAGTGGTCAGGATAATCCTTATGCCAACGTACTGGTTGTCAACCAGGGGCATGAAAATGATGAAGGGATCCAGATCCTCATCAAATTGATCACATCACCAGAAGTGAAGAAATTCATAGAAGATACCTATAACGGTTCGGTTATCCCTGCCTTCTAGAAAATCACGATCTATTCGCCTGGGAATGTTCATGAAGGAAAAATCCTGAAGAACACTCCCAGGTGGTATCAAAAAAGGTTCAACAGCATGATATCCATAAAAAATGTTAAGAAAGTTTTCGGAGAGGGAGATAACCAGCTTCATGCACTCGATGATGTTTCCATCAACATTGAGCGCGGTGAAATTTTCGGGGTGGTTGGTCCCAGTGGGGCTGGCAAGAGCACTCTGATACGCTGCGTCAATATGCTCGAAAAGCCAACCTCCGGCTCCATCAAGGTGAACAACATCGAAGTCACCACCCTCTCCAGCCAGGAACTGCGGAAAGCCCGACAGCGCATGGGAATGATCTTTCAGCATTTCAACCTGCTCAGCTCGCGCACTGTGACTGATAATGTAGCATTTCCGTTGGAGATCACAGGGGTTGAAAAATCCATCCGCGAAGAACGGGTGAAAGAACTGTTGAAACTTGTTGACCTATCCGAAAAAGCTGATGCTTACCCTGCTCAGCTTTCCGGCGGGCAGAAGCAGCGCGTTGGTATTGCCCGTGCCCTGGCAACCCAACCGGATATTCTTTTATCCGATGAAGCAACTTCAGCTCTGGACCCCCAGACAACCACTTCGATCCTGAATCTCTTGAAAGAATTGAACCGTAACCTGGGTTTGACCATCTTGCTCATCACCCACGAGATGGAAGTCGTCAGGCAAATCTGCGATCGGGTTGCGGTATTGAAAAATGGCAAAGTTGTGGAATCGGGCACTTTGAATGACTTGATGACGCAGCCGGATAGTTATATTGCCAGATCTCTCTTCCCACCCGAAGAAACGATCCTTATT
>JBDKSY010000300.1:0-4043 GCA_039680395.1 Anaerolineaceae bacterium
GAAATTTCCCAACAAAGCGAAGCGAACATTATGAACATGGTAAGATCGCTTCCTACCGACAAACAAACTCCGTTTTTATTGCAAATCAATTCTGTTAAGAAGAGCCCAACAACTGCGGTCTTATTAGCATTGTTTTTAGGTGGACTTGGGGCACATAAGTTTTATCTTGGAAAAACTGTAGCCGGTATTCTCTATCTTCTCTTTTGTTGGACAACTATTCCCGCTTGGATCGCTCTCTTTGAAGCCTTTGGCATTTCTGGAACAGTTGCTAAGTACAACGAGAGCAAAGCGCGAGAATATTACATGATGTATGGCATATAACACTGCCGCATTTTTGAAAAGTTTTTGAATTTGTTTTAAGAATCAATAGGCGTGGAATCAGCCAACGCTCTGTGGTTGATTCTTGGCTTCATCTCTTTGGTTCACCCTACGGCAAGCTGGTGATTGTATTAAGTTTTGCCTGAATAGAATTGTGGCCAACGAAACATGGAAAGTAATCCAATAGATTGCTAATATCCAACTTGTAATTCGCACGAACATTTTTCTAGGCATCAAATTTTGATAATTCTTTTAATTTGATGTAACGTCCTACAATCCAATCTTTCCGTCATCAAGATCGATCTGAGATGAATGTTGGTCTAAAAAAGTGACAGCTGACAAGGATCAGTTTTAGTTGCTGCAGATTGCTCTTCCAACCAATTTGTTAATCTTTGGTGATGCTCTGGGAATGGGTGCGGAAACTGTAAGCCCCCCCTTTCAATAAGCATTTTATTGCCTTTGGACATATCTGGGTGATCCAAAACAAAAACTGGAAGCCATTTCGCCTTAAGTGCCTCGGTCGCGCCAGCCCAGGTGCCGCCCTTTTCCGCATCGCTTGCCACAACAATGGCGTAATCTGCAAGTGTATAAATCAATTTGTTTCTTCCCATGGCTGTGCCGATAGAGAAAGGAGCACTGGGCGAGTATGGGGTTACAAGACACAAATCACCACGATAAATTGCCTCACGATTTTCTGGCTTCCTTATTGATTTTTCCAAGCTGTCAGCAAGTATTCCAACAGCAGTTCCTCTTGAAGTTAATGCTGCGTTCATGCTGATGGAATCAACCCCTTTTGCTCCTCCAGAATATAATACCAATCCAGATAATCCACAGGCATTGCCCACAAATTCCGCACAATCCCGGCCAGGTTCATCCAAATGACGTGATCCTACTACTGCAATTCCAGGCTGTCCCAAAAGTGCTTTCTCTCCAGCGTAAAAAAGGATCGTTGGGGCTGAATCCTTTAAGCGCTCTTTGTACCGTGCTGGATAATTTTCGTCAGCTCTCGTAAGCACCTCAATTCCCAAAGATTTAAGGCGTTCCAACTCTATAGCAATGGTTCCGCTTCTCTGTAGTAGATTTTCGTATCGTTCGGCTTCCTCTTCAGTTATCTCTAGCATGCTCTTGAGTTCTTCTTTATTCAGGTCCAATAAAGCTGCTGGGCGTTTGGATATTGATAATAGTTTTTTTGCTAACGGATTCCAGTCTTTCAATGTTAATGGGGTGTACTCTGGCGCAGCAGAAAGTCCGAGATGTGAGCAAAGCAAGATTAAGGCTTGAGAATCAAGTGAGAGTGTCATCCGTTTGCATTCCTATTAGTGGCTTGTGCCAAAGTAAATGGGTAAACCTGACCGGTTCCTTGCTTTTTTAACAAGTAGCCAGCCATAGTCAACGTCCATCCCGAATCAATAATATCATCGACCAATAATACCGGCTCTTGAGAGATTCTTTGATCTATCTGTATTGTATTGATTACATTACGGGCTTGCATGAAGCCGTTCTGCATGGTTTTTTGTTCGGGAGCTTCCCTAATCCTATGAATAACAGGGTAGAAAGGAATCCGCAAGGATGTGGCCAATCGGCGAGCAAAGTCGGGGACAAGATTAGGGTGACGTGTGGATGGAATAGCGGTGACCCAGGCTGGAAAAGGATCGGGCTGCCAGATATCGCGGATCAAATGAACCGATGCTTTTACTAACTCCTCGCTAAAATGATTGTCCATATATTTACCTGATCGAACCAGGTTTCCCCAGCCTGCATCGCCATAATAACATAATGAACGCCCGTCGGTATTCTGATGCTCCAGTGGAATGTTCCGCTTTTGATCGGAGAACAGTCCAAATGGCCATTGTATTCGCGGTTGGATGATGATCTGGTCGCTTTTCAGGAAATACTCTGCCTCAATAACCAATTTTTGATCGACCTGCGCAGGAAGACCTCGACCAACACAATTTGCGCACCGGCCGCAAGGAGCGGGGTGAGGATCGTCCAATGCAGTCAACAAGAATTTCATCAAGCAGCCCTTATGATCCACGTAGTCTTGCATTTGCGTGAGTTCTGATCTTCGCAAGTCTTGCACACGATTAATCCGTTCAATATCAGGGCGCCACGTGTTCGGCGTTCGGAAGTAAAGTATTTTTTTGTCATAAGTCTGCCCAACCGCTCCATCAACCTCCAGCAACTTCAGGGCTTTCTCTGCCATTGACTTTGATGTGTTTACATTGGCTAAAATTTCGTACAATGACAATCCTTCGCAATTTTCAAGCACTTTCAGTAAGTCTTGAGTCACTTGTATGCTAGGAAAAGCTGATTCAATAAAGTAATTCTGAATCTGGTCATCTTCAACGCCACTTAATAAAATGCCATAGGACTTTTCCACCGCCCGCCCAGCACGGCCTACTTGCTGATAGTAAGCCACAACTGATCCGGGACGTTGAAAATGGATGACAAAGTCAATGTCTGGCTTATCGAAGCCCATTCCCAACGCTACAGTTGCAACCAGTATCTTGATTTCATTGTTTAGAAATGCCTGTTCCAATGCCGACCTATCTATATTCCCATCATTACCAGCATGATACGCCTCAACAGAAAAGCCTTTCTGTTTCAACCAGTTGGTCACCCGTTCTGTATCCGCGACGGTCAGACAATAGACAATCCCACTACCTTTGAATTTTGGTAAATTTTCTGCTAACCATGCTAATCTTTCACTTTGATTTGATAGTTGAATATTCTGCAGGCGCAGAGATTCACGTGCTAACGGACCGCGGAGTAGAGTAAGTCCAGGACCTAACTGTGACTGGATATCTTTAATGACCCGATCATTCGCGGTGGCGGTTGTTCCCAGGATGGGAACGCCTTTTGGCAGCATACTGATAATTCGCACGATTCGGCGATAATCCGGGCGAAAATCATGTCCCCAATCGGAAATACAATGTGCTTCATCCACTACAAAAAGACCAATTCGCCCAGAAATTTTTGGAAGAACTTCTTTGAGGAAATGCTCATTGTTTAACCGTTCAGGGGATATGAGAATTAAATCACATTCGTTCTTTGCCAAGGCTTCTTCAGTCGCCGCCCATTCAGCTCTGTTTGCGCTATTGATAGTGAACGCACGAATTCCAATCTGTTTAGCCATTTCAATTTGATTTCGCATGAGTGATAATAATGGGCTGATAAGGACTGTTGGACCAGAACCTTGCTCACGCAATAGCTTGGTTGCTAGAAAGTAAACCAGACTCTTGCCCCACCCTGTGCGTTGCACAACTAGCGCCCTTTGCTTTTTAATCGCAACAGCTTCGACGGCTTCCCATTGACCAGGACGGAAGTCTTTATCCTCTCCGATCATTTTTCTTAGAAGTGTTAATGTATGTCTTCTATCCATCAGGCAATATCCTCGTTCGATCTCGCACAATTGACATATTTCAGCATCAAAATCCTTATTTACTCAAAAAATGTAGTGATCTTCTTAATCCTATCTGTTTGCCGACTCGGAAAGGCTCAGGCTGGAGTTGGTGGTGATGCAGTGCTCGATCCCATCGATGATCTCCTGGAGATGAAGGGGGTTGTTAACGAAGTCAAAAAGCAGGCTGTTGACCGTCAGGACGGGGCTTTCGGCGTATTCAGACGACCACTGCTGGTAGTAGCTGTCGAGCAGGCGCAGGTAATCCAGGTCAATCGTATCTTCAATCGACCGGGCACGCTGTTGGATCCTTTCAACAAGGGTC
>JBDKSY010000301.1:0-7220 GCA_039680395.1 Anaerolineaceae bacterium
CCGGACGGAATCCCATTTCCCAGGCACCCTGGGTGTTGCCATTCGACCAGGCGGGCAGCAGCCCATTATTGGGTTTGCCCGTATGCCCGGTTGCTTTCAATAAATCGCCGCAGGCTGCTGCCAGTGCAGCAGAAGCAGTTAACCCGATGCCTTCCGAGCCAAAAATGACAATTGCATTTTGCGCAGATACAAAGGCTTCTGCAGCTTCTTTCGCGTTTTCCAGTGGTTTTCGCGTACCGGGTGTCATTCCTGCGATCGTTTGAACTTCTTCACCATATTCGTACCGGATAATATGGGTGGCATATTTTTCCAGTCGGGTCTTGCGAGGATTGACCACAATTAACGTCGCGCCGCGTTCTGCTGCCTGCTTTACCCGCAGCCACCAGATGGGGGCTTCTTCATGCAGGTCGCAGGCAACCACCAGAATGGTATCCCCTTTGCCGAGCTCCGCAAGGTTGCTGCCCTGACTGAATCCCACCTTTTCAACGATATCACCGCCAGCCATATCGGTATACAGCACAGCCGTACCGGCTCGCTCGCGCGTAAGGACCGCCAGGTTGAACAGGTCTTCATTGGAAAGTCTACCCCCGGCGATGGTCAGCATGCCGACACTCATGAATTTCATGTTGTCATCCACCGCCTGCATGGCTTCTTCCCAATCCACCGGCTGCAGGAATCCATCTTTCCGCACCATGGGCTGCGTCAATCTCTCCGGGCTTTCAGAGTAGTGGTAAGCAAACCGTCCTTTATCACACATCCAGATCTCATTGACCTGTTCATTTTGGCGAGGCATCACCCGCTTGATGATCGTTCTGCCGTCACTTTTTGCTTCACGACGGGTATTGTATGTAATGTTGCAGTTCACTGCACAATGATTGCAAATGGACGCAGCCTGGTTCATCTCCCAGGGGCGGGCACCAAACCTGAAATCAACCGTGGTAAGCGCACCCACCGGACAAATATCCGTTGTGTTGCCAGAGAAGATCGAATCGAACCCTGGTTGTGATTGGGTGATGATCTCGATAGATCTGCCACGCTGACAAAAAGCGATCACTGGATCATCTACCAGTTCGTGCTGGAAACGCACACACCGCCCGCACTGGATACAACGCTCGCGATCAAGAATGATCAGTTCACCCAAAGGAATTTGCTTTCCGAGATGCTTCTTGTCATCATAGATGAACCGGCTTACTCCCGGGCCATGCTGCATGGTCAGGTTTTGCAACGGGCATTCACCACCCTTGTCGCAAACCGGGCAATCCAATGGGTGCGACGTGAGGAAGAATTCCAGCATTTCTTTACGGGCAGCGATCACTTTTTCGCTATCCGTAATGACTACCATTCCTTCTGAAACAGGGGTGGTGCAGGCGGTTTCGAGTTTAGGCGCATATTGGATCTTTGGTGCACCATTCTCATCCATTTGTACCTGACCAGTAACCCGGTCTATCACCGGTTTGCCAATCTCTACCAGGCACATGCGGCACATCCCCACCGGCTCCATTTTGGGGTGATAGCAAAAAGTGGGGATCTTGATGCCAACCTTTTTGGCTGCATCCACCACCATCATGCCGGCAGGAGCGGTAACGGATCTCTTGTCAATAGTCAGCGTAACCTGCTTAGTCATACCTGTTCCTCCAATCTGGGTGGAACAGAAGGAAGGTTCCTCTGGTCAGTGACAAAATCCTCTTCAAAATGCTGGATGGCTGAAACCACTGCCATGGTCGAAAATTCTCCCAGAGCGCACAGACATTTGTTTTGCATCTGTTTTGCCACACTGTCTAAAAGATCCACCTGTTGGGGATCATGGTTTTCCAGGATCCGGCGGGTTAAGTTGTTCATCCAGTAAGTTCCTTCACGGCATGGGGTACATTTGCCGCAGGATTCATGCTTGAAGAATCCTACCGTCTTGTTCACCAGGGATGCCATATTGGTAGTTTCATCCAGAATGATCACCGAAGCAGACCCCAGGGGTGCACCGAGTGTGTTCTGGACACTCTCATAATCCATAGGGGTATCGAGTGCCTGTTCGGTAGCCGGGATGATCGTAGAAGAAGCTCCTGCGGTCATGATGGCTTTGATCTTTTTGCCATTGATGATTCCTCCGCCCAATTCATAGATCAGGTGGCGAAACGGGGTACCCAAAGGTAATTCATAATTCCCTGGTTTGTTCACCCTGCCCGAAAGACAGAATATTTTCACCCCGGGGCTCTTTTCTGTACCAAACTGGCGATACCAGGCAGGTCCTTTTTCGATGATGAGAGGAATATTCGTCAATGTTTCGACATTATTGATGACTGTAGGTTTCCCAAACAGACCGTACACTGCCGGGAAGGGCGGACGCAGCCGGGGTTGCCCCAGTTTCCCTTCCAGCGATTCCAGGAGGGCGGTTTCTTCACCGCAAATGTACGCGCCAGCTCCCACATGAGTGTAAATTTTGAGTGAATAGTTGGTACCAAAAAGATTGCTACCCAGCAGACCGGCATTTTCCAGTTCACGGATACAGGTATCTATTTGGGTGGCGATCTGCCAGAATTCACCCCGCAGATAGATGTATGATGTTTCAGCTTTTACCGCATAAGATGCCAGCATCAAGCCTTCGAGGAACTGGTAAGGATTATTCTCCAGGATTTCGCGGTCTTTGAAAGTGCCAGGCTCCGATTCATCTGCATTAGCCACTACATAATGCGGCCAAAGATTATCCGGCAAAAAGCTCCACTTTATGCCCGTTGGAAATCCCGCCCCACCACGGCCACGCAAACCGGAATCCTTGATCATGCCAAGTACGGCTGCTGGTTCGAGAGTCTTTACTGCTTTTTCAAAGGACTTAAAACCGCCATTCTTGCGATAAATATCCAATAGGTTTAATCCGGGTAAATCCCGATGGCGCAACAGGATGTATTCGCTCATACCACATCCTTCGGAGTCAGCTTTTCTGTTTTCGCCTTAACAGATACCCGTACTTTGAGTTCTTCGAATATTTTTAACGCACTTTCGAGTGTTTGGTGCTCATGATAGGTGATCTCACCGTCTCCCTGCACCTGGAATACGGGTGCTTTGTCACAGGCTGCAATGCATTTGACTTCTTCCACCGTGAATATTCCATCAGGGGTGGTCTCTCCGGGTTGGATATTCAATGCATCACAAACCTGATGCAGGAAAGTTTCGGCTCCGCATAAAGCGCAGGGCAGGTCGGTGCACACCTGGATGAAATACCTCCCGCCTTCTTCATGGAAAAGCGTGTAAAAACCCAGGACAGATGTGACGTCTGTGACAGAAATACCGATCAATGCTGCGATATCCGCAACAGCCTGTCTGCTCACTTTTCCATCTTCACGCTGTGCCAGATAAAGCAGCGGCATCACTGCTGATTGCTTGAATTCCGGTGGATATTTCGCCAGGATCCGTTCCACTTCTTTTGGATATTTGCGCTGTAGCTCGATCAACGGTCAGCATCTCCCAGGATGATATCAATACTGGCAATAATTCCAACAACATCGGCTATGAAGTGCCCTCGTGTGAGGAGTGGCATGATCTGCAGGTTGGCGAATGAAGGGGTGTGATAATGCACCCGGTGTGGTTTGGGTGTGCCATCAGATTCGAGGAATACACCCAGTTCGCCGCGTGGTGATTCTGTTGCAACATACACTGATCCAACGGGTGGGGTAAAGCCTTCTGTCCAAAGTTTGAAATGATGGATCAACGCTTCCATACTGGTGCCAATTTCTGATCGGGGTGGTGGAATGAATTTCCGGTTATTGCTGCGAATTTCTCCACCCGGCAATTTATCCAGCGCCTGGCGCACGATCTTGCTCGACTCGCGCAGCTCTGCCATTCTGATCTCATACCGGGCATACACATCGCCTTCCTGCCGGGTGGGGATGTCAAAATCAAACTGCTCATACCCCGAATAGGGTCTTGCTTTGCGCAGGTCATACGCCATGCCGCCTGCCCGCAAAATCGGTCCTGTGACACCCCATTGAATGCATTCATCCGCCTTGATTACCCCAATCCCGCGGGTACGTTCGATGAACAGCGGGTTATCATGCAGCAAACTCTCATACTCATTGATCTTTGCTGGTATGATCTTCAAGAATTGTTCCACCGCAGGAACGAACTCCACGGGAACATCCCGCCAAAGACCTCCTGGGCGGACATAGGTGGTCATCATCCGCTGACCGGAACACAATTCGAAAATATCCAGCAGCATCTCGCGCTCGCGCATGGTATACAAGAAAACCGACATGGCGCCCAGATCCAGAGCGGAAGTACCCAACCAGATAAGATGGGAAGCCATGCGGGTCAACTCTGCCAGAAGTACCCTGATCACCTGTGCCCGGGGTGGAACATCGAGATCGCACAGCTTTTCCACCGCCAGGCAGTACGCCAGGTTGTTGCCGATCGGGTTCAGGTAATCCAACCGGTCGGTCATCACTTCAGCTTTCTGATAGGTCTTGGTTTCCATATTCTTTTCGATACCGGTATGTAAGAAACCGATATCGGGAATGCAGTTCACCACGATCTCTCCATCCAGTTCCAGCAGCAGGCGCAGCACACCGTGTGTGGATGGATGTTGAGGACCCATGTTGAGGAGCATGGTATCGCCTTTGATCGCCCGGTCGGATACCAGGTGTTTGAACTCTTCAAAAGAAACTTCACGGATCTCTGTCATCGCGCCTCAAAATGTGCCTTGTGCGTCATTCTTTACCGTGCAACTTCTTCAGATCAATTTCGCTGAAATTAAAACTGTATTCGACTTCTTCGTAACCCAGCGGGTAATCTTTACGCAGGGGGTACCCTTCCCAGTCATGCGGCATCAGGATGCGGCGCATATCGGGGTTGCCATCGAAACGCAGCCCGAACATATCCCATATTTCCCGTTCGTACCAGGTGGCATTGATATACACCCCGCTGATACTCGACAGGCTGCTGGCTTGTCCATCTATTGGTACACGAATACAAGCAATTTGGTTGCTGCTCATGTCTAAAAAATGGTAGACCATATGAAAACGGGGAGCAATTTTGGGCCAGTAATCCACTGCAGTGATATCTATCAGCATGTTAAAGCCATACACATCGCGCAGTCTGGTCACCAGTGCGACCAGAGTCTCTGCAGGGATGAGATAACTGACCTCCCCGCGAAATTCTTGTGGCGTAGCGCCAAATTCATCAAACAGGTTCTTTGTGAGGGTTTCGAATGGTATCTTCATGGTCACTTTTTAGCCGGGGAGACTCCATTTATGCCCAATCTTTGATCTGCTCTTTCTTGACTTTTTCATGCAAGGTCACAATTCCGTGGATCAATCCTTCTGGACGGGGTGGGCACCCTGCCACATATACATCCACAGGAACGATCTCGTCTACGCCTTGAACAACCGCGTAATTGTTAAAGACACCACCACAGGCAGCACAATCACCCATGGCGATCACCCA
This sequence comes from Anaerolineaceae bacterium, assembly GCA_039680395.1. Classification (GTDB taxonomy): domain Bacteria; phylum Chloroflexota; class Anaerolineae; order Anaerolineales; family Anaerolineaceae; genus UBA4782. The sequence goes on from JBDKSY010000301.1 coordinate 5,431, forward strand.
CTTTGGTGAGGGCATCTGATCATACAGGTTGCGCAACACGGGTGCCATTTTCCGGCTGACCCGCCCTGCAACGATCATCAGATCTGACTGGCGCGGGCTGGCTCGCATCAACTCCATCCCGAAACGGCTCATGTCATAGCTGGATGCCTGGGCAGCCATCATTTCAATGGCACAGCAGGCCAGGCCAAAAAGCATAGGCCACATCGAACTGGTACGCGCCCAATTCACTGCCTGTTCGAGGGTGGTGGTCACCAGGCCCAGGTCACCAGCTTTTTGCTCTATTCCCATTCCAGAGCTCCCTTCTTCCAGGCATACACAAAAGCTACCTCGAGGATAAGGATAAAAGCGATCACGAGTACCAGACCTGGAACACCCAGGCTGCGAAAAGAGACCGCCCAGGGCAAAATGAACACCACTTCAATGTCAAATAAAATGAAAAGAACGCCAATGAGGTAATAGCGTACCGATACTCGCCTGGAACCAGGCCCATACGGGACCATGCCAGATTCATAAGGAGAAGATTTTCGTTCGTTAGGGTGACGCGGACCGAAGAGAATTCCCAGACTTACCGCAATAATGGCTACCGCTAACGCAACTAAGAGTATAACAAGTAAAGGAAAGTACGCATTGAACATGTGTCATCCTTTGATGTTAGGTTTGAGTTGTTGGATTAAGTATATCAGAATTGTCGGAAAAGGAAATAGATTTATAGAAAGATCAGATCTCTTAAAATTTTACCCCTACCTTGATATGGTTATCTTATTGACGTACCGGTCAATGGCTCCAAAGCGATATTTATATTCTTCATCCCCTCGCATAAAATCGAGCGCTTCACGCTTGTTATCTATCGCCCACTGGATCATGTTTCCCAGAAGCACCCAACCGGGTGAATTCTCAAAATAGGAATAATTCATTCCCGAGTTGTATACCCAGATGCGGTTGTTATAGTCAAAATTTAAATAGGCAGCAACTTTTTCCTCTCCCGCCTCCAGAAATGCCAGGTTCAGACAGCCGCATCGGTATGCTGTTTGAATGACTTGATGCATCTGCAACCGCATGGCACCGGTTAAAAACTTCGCTTTGTCATCATCCTGTTCCATGAGAGAAAGAAAATCTTCTGCATCCTGTTCTAGCCGGGTGGGATCATTCGCTATGCGGAACCGCATTGGAACTTCCAATTCTTCTGCGCGCCGCATCTTTCGACGAATTTCGTGTCGCTGTTTTTTATCAACCCCCGCAAGGTACGTTTCCCAGCTATCTGCCAGTGAGATATATGGACAGGGCTGTAATATTTCTTTCTGAAATTTCCAGCCTGCTTTTTCAGCAGCAGATTGAAGAATTGGTTCAGCGGGTGAATCATCCAGTACATTATGGAGAATCAGTTGCTTCCACGGAAGCTCCAATTGAGCAAGGAAAGGTAACAGCGCATTGATGAAAGAGGATACGTTATCGGGAGCGACGATAACATCAAGGAAATCCGAAATCTCGATCGCCCCAACCAATAGCAGGGAAGGCACTTCCGTCTGTCTGGTGAAGAAGAATGGGGCAGCAGCAACCAGGTGACCATTTTCACTGGCTGTGACTAAGACAAGCTCTGCATCAGGCCATTCACCCCCACCTCGTGTGGTCCACCAATCATGCAGGTATTCAAATCGTAAGAAGGGAACCTGGGTTATGCTTTTTTCTAATAATGTATTCCACTCTTCGCAAAGAGCTTCGGGAAAGGTACAGTGGCTTGTGAGTTCCATGTTCCAATTATAAAGCCTGCGAATATTTCAAGCGAAAAACTG
>JBDKSY010000302.1:0-7778 GCA_039680395.1 Anaerolineaceae bacterium
ACATCTACCGGGTACCAGGGATGAGTATTAAGAATAGCTGATCCACCGGGTTTTAGAAACTGAAGACCAACTCGCAAACCTTCCAGCGGTTCCAGCGATATTAACCCATCAGCCTCATCCTCTCGCATCATGGGTGCCCAGACTTCGCCCACACGTACGTGAGCATACACAGAACCACCTCTGGTGGCAGCACCAAATGTCTCGGCCAGTTTGACTTCATGGCCTTCAATTAATGCTGCTTCAGCGAGAAGGTGAGATGTGAGGATACTGCCCTGTCCTCCAACTCCGGAAACAATGATGTTAGTAACAACTGAACCGTTATTCATTGAATTTTCTCCTCAATGATCGCATTGGTTGGACATATTTGAACACACATGCCACAGTTCACACACAAGAGTGCATCTATCCCTGCTTTTTTGTCGCTAAAGGTTATTGCAGGGCAGCCAAGCTGAAGACATGTTTTGCAACCAGTGCATTTTTCACTATCCACTGTTGTTCCAGGTGCGGGTTTCCCTTCTCTTCGTAATACCTGTAGTACACATTCTCGTCTGGCAATAACTACCGAGGTACCATCAAAAGCAGAAGCTCTCTTCATCGCTTCTATCGTTTCTGGAAGATCATAGGGATCAACAACTTCGATATGTTCAACACCCAGACTTTTTGCTACATCTTCAATCGGAATAATCTTTGTAGCTTGATTGCGGGGATTCAATCCAGTTGCCGGGCAAACCTGATGGCCTGTCATAGATGTCCAGGAGTTATCCATAACAATGAAAGTGATTTTTGTTCCATTCCAGACCGCGTTCGCCAATCCGGGCATGCAAGAATGGAAGAAGGTAGAGTCACCCGCTACAGCCCAATATTGCCCATGATCTACTCCTGAACGGGCTTCTCCTTGAGCCAAAGAAATACCCGAACCCATAATATGGAGCGTATCAAGGAAATCATAGGGTAATTTTGAGGAATAGCGCGCAGAGGGTAGATCGCTTCCATCAGGCATCTGCCCTTTGACACCATAACCTGCCTGTTCATAACATCCAATATCCCCATTAATGACGGGATTACTTTCTTTTCCTGCCTTCAGGGCTTTTTTGATTGCCCAGTAGGAACCCAAATGTGGGCATCCAGCACAGAGGGTTGAAGAACGCGGGCAAACAATGGATTCGAGGTCGGCTTTAATGGATTTTCGTTCTTCATCTTTTGACATCTGGATATCCAGCACCTTCGCCAAAGCATTTACTACTTTATCTGTGGTAAGTTCACCGTGGAGTTGAAAAACTCCATCTCCAACTTTTCCAAAGAACTGCACTGGAATACCTTTTTGTTGTGCAATCACTCGAAGCTGGGTTTCCATCAAAGGATTACCATCTTCCACAACCAATATTTTGGTGCAGTTATTAAGAACTGGTAATAATTTTTCTTCTGGTAATGGGTAAGGGGTTCCTATTTTGACAAACCAGAGATTGCCATTTTGCTTTAGAATTCGAACCGCTTCACGCGAGTATGCCGTACCCATACCACTCGAAATTACAGCGACAGCTGACGTGCCCTTCGTAATTTGATTGAACTCTGTGGTTTCAGTGAACTCGCGTATGTGCGATAACTGTTGTAATTGCCAGATATGTTTTCCTTCTGTCCCAGGAGGACCATAAACGTTCCAGCGGAACGGCAACTTGTAATGCTTGTTAAATCCGGGTTCCATATCTGAAGGTTCAATAGTGCCAATTTTCACAACACCGCTACAGTGTGACAGGCGCGTGGCTGATCGAACCACCACAGGCATTTCGAGCTGCTCAGATATCACAAATGCATCTTTTGTCATGTCTTTTGCTTCTTGCTGACTTTCAGGTTCAAGGCACAAAAGATTAGCCCATTGAGCAGCATAACGAGAATCCTGTTCATTCGATGAATAATGTGCTCCAGGATCATCCGCAACCACCAGGACAAATCCACCACGTGTACCCGTATAAGGGATGGTCATCAGCATATCCATAATGACGTTCAATCCGGCACCTTTTAAGGATGTCAATGCGCGAACACCCATCAAGGATGCTCCTATGGAAACCTCAAAAGATACCTTCTCGTTGACGCTCCACTCGGCATAAAAACCCAAGTCCTTTGAGCTTTCGAGCAATGTTTCGACAATTTCGGAGCTTGGCGTACCTGGATAAGCAGCCACAACTTTTACCCCTGCTTCAATAGCACCCCTTGCAATCGCTTCATTGCCAAGCAATACCATCTTCTTACCCGCGGGTGGATTTGATACCTTGTTCAAAGTTCTCGCTCCTTCGTGATGGGATTAGATCGGTTGATGATTTTTCTGATATTGTGCTGCCCAAACGACAGCGCCTAAAGCGTTCACAGCTCGTTCTGGTGTCGGAAAAACGGGAATACCTGCTTGATGCAAAATATTCCTTTCCTGCTTTTCGATCTCGCCACCTCCCAAATAAGCAACCGCTACTTTTGGTCCAATTCTTTCTTTCAACCATATTGATGTATTGGCTGCGCCAGGAATGGGATCGCCAAAAATGAGAAGGTATAGATCAGCAAGGTCTGATTCGGAAAGAACCTGTAAGGCATTTTTAAACTCTAGAGAAGTGGCAACGGTCAAATCGAGCGGATTTGCCAATGTTGCATTCGTAGGTATATCAGCATTTCGAAGTTTCTCGATCGTATCGCCTGGTAAAGGCTCGTTCACCAATTCGCAATTTTCTGCATTATCCACAGCCAGAATGCCTGAACCGCCAGAACTGGTGACGATCATCAATCGCCTGCCGTCTCCAGGTTTCAGGCTGGCAAGTCCCTTTGAAAGGTCATACAAACCTTCAATATCAACTGCCCGGGCAATGCCGAACTGCCTGCACGCGGCATCAAATATCTCGTCCTTCCCTGCCATAGATTTGGTGTGGGATGCTGCTGCGCGTTGGCCTCCTGAAGTGCGGCCTGATTTAAGGACGACCAAAGGCTTTTGCGCAATACCTTTGTGTGCAACATCAAGGAACCTTCGACCATCCTTTGCACCTTCAAGGTATAAAGCAATAGAATGGATATTTTGATCGCCGGAAAAATGCTCGATGAGGTCTGTTTCATTGACATCAATTTGATTTCCCAGGCTAACTGAAGCAGAAATACCCCAACCTTCTTCTTCTGCCCATCCTGCAATGGTTGCTGCAACTGTTCCGCTTTGAGAAATAATCGCCATACTCCCCGGTGTGGTGATGATTGGCCAAGAGGCGCATAGCTTATTTGGAATGTAATTTATACCCTGGCAATTCGGTCCCACCAACCGGATACCCGTGTCTGCCACAATATCCAGCAGTTCTTTTTCGAGATCAAATCTGCCAGCTTCTCGAAAGCCACCACTAATAATAATGGCTGCACCTGCACCCTTGGCTGCAGCCTGGCGCAATGCACCTGGCACAGACGTGGATGGGATGACGATCACTGCAAGGTCAATTTCTTCTGGAATTTCATCAATGGAAGCATAAACAGGGAATCCGAGAATTTCCTTCTCTTTAGGATTGACTGGATAGATCTTTCCTTGAAAGCCACCTGTTTTAATATTTGATAAGATGACATTTCCCAATTTATCAGGGTTGGTAGAAGCTCCAATTACTGCTACAGAATGAGCATTAAAAAAGCGATTGATGTTCGCGGGAGCTTCTATACCTTTTTTCATGTTGTTGTCGATTCCTTTTCCGCAGGTGTTTTTTCTACTTTACTGCCAGATTTTGCTCGTTGTGTCAAAATGACACCAAACAAGATCAATGCTATGCTCAAAACATAAAGTAAATTCATTTTTTCGCCCAGGAAGATCCAGGCCAAGGCTGGTGCAAAGGCGACCTGAAGGGAGCTCACGGTGCCGGCGCTCGCTACGGATGTATATTGCATGGCGGTAGTAATGCTAACCAATGCCACAGTATTAAATAACCCTGCAGCAAGAACGCTCAATATCAGGCTTCTAGGAGCCGTCCAATACAAAGAGATCTTTCCAGTAACGGCAAGATAAATATTCAATACTATTTGGCTGGCTACCAAAGAGACCGCTAATGCTTGAAACCGGTCTATCTTGTTGCGCATTGCATAGGTGATCAACACTCCTGCCGCAGCCCAGCAAAAAGCAGTGATCAATGCTAATGGAACCGCATTCAACCAGGTCGCCGGCAAGGCAACATTTGAGTTTTGCCCAATCCGAAGCATGAAAACACCTGCAATGCTGACAAGGATCCCGGTGAGCATCCGTTTGTTTAAAATCTCGTGAAGTAAAACTGCTGCTATGATGGCACTCCATAATACATTGGTGCCCAATAACGGTGTAGTAACCAAAACCCCGCCATATTTGAATGCAGTGAAAAGTAAAGTATTACCGATCACAAATGTTAAAAGGCCATGTGCCAGAATTGCTGCCAGATATTTCCAGCTACTAAAAATTGAGACGCATTCAGGATTTCGCTTCTTCGCAAAGAAACTCATAATGATTGCAAAAGTCATGACTGGTATTGAGCGTAATACTACGCCCATTACTGCATCAAGACCATTACCAGTAACTGCGTGAGAGGCAAACAAATTATCTGCAGCGTAGGCAACAGCAGAAATCAAAGCCCATACCTCTCCTTTTCCAAAACGGGATTGCTTATGATTGAAATGTGATGCTGTAGACAAGAAACTCACCTCTAATTTAATATGCTAAAAGGTGTCCAGTAAATAAATGTAAACCTAATTCAGCTACCAGGCTGGCAATTACCAGTATTATCCAGAAAATCAACCAGCCAATTCCTCCAGTGCTCCAATGGAATTGGTTCAGGTAAGTGCGTTCTGTACTTGCACCAAACGCTTTGCTGTCGAGGGCAAAAGCTGTGATCTGAGTTTTTCGCAAACTGCGTAGAAGCACAGCTACCAAGAAGGTTTTATATTGAACAAGGCGACCTTTTATGCTTTTATCTCGTCTGAGCCCGCGCAACTTTTGAGCGTCTGAAATGTACCCCATTTCATTTGTAAGGATAGGGATGTAATTTAGACCTACAAAAATTGTAAAAGCAATCCGATAAGGCATACCGAGCTTGACAAGCCCGTTTACGAAATCACGTGGATTGGTTACCCAGACAAACAGCATTGATGATAACATAATATTTAATATTCTGGCAGCAGAGGCACCTCGAACAATTAGTCCTTCTTTATAATAAATAAAGCTGCCTAAGGAGAAGAGAGGTGTTTCTCCTTTATATGAAAAGCCACCGAGAAGAAAAAGGAGAGCCAATGCCAGCAAAATAGAAAGAGCACCTTTCAGCCTTCCATAATTGATATGACCGAGAAAAATTGCTGTCAGCAAAATAACAATAAACAGAATAAGGTTGTACTCAGGTGGATAAATAAAAACAAGAATTGCAACACAAATGATCCAGAAGAATTTACTGAGAGCATCGAATTTTGCCAGAATAGAGGGAATCCGCGCATATTGAAACATGGATTACCTTGCCTTTATCGCTTCGAAGAAAGCGGATGTAGTAATAATCCCTGATGGAAAGTCATACCCAGCACTGCGTAAATTTCGCACTAGAGCGCATATCGGAGGTTCTTTAAGATCTGCTTTCTGTAGCAAATCAGGCATCTCAAATAATTGTTCAGGTTGTCCAAAGAACTCTACCACCCCATAGCTCAATAATAGGACCTTTGACGCATATTCTGCAACCAATCTCATATCGTGAGAGATCATGATCACGCTGGTGCCTGATTTTCGTAATTCTTGCAGGCGCATCATCAATGCGGTAATCCTCTGATGATCTTGCCCGTAGGTTGGTTCATCCAGGATAAGTAACTCGGGTTTTGTGCTCAACATACAGGCAACGCTGACCGTCCTCATCTCACCGCCACTTAGCATGTAAGGACTGACTGTCTCTTTTCCATGCAATTGACATCTATCAATGAGTAGATCCACTCTTTCTTTTACATATGTCTCATCATAGCCTGCTGTACGAAGGTTGAAGGCAATTTCATCGAATACTGATTGACCTTGAGCAACAAATTGATGTTCAGGGTATTGAAAAACGTATGATGCTCGTGCAGCTACTTCAGCTAAATTAGATGTTTTCAGATCCATCCCACACACTTTGATGGATCCTTTTGTTGGTTTCAACAAGCCAACCAACTGTTTGACGAGAGTCGTTTTTCCGGAGCCATTATTCCCGACTATTGCAAGCATTTCACCTTTTTGCATCTCAAACGAGATGCCTTTGAGAATTTCAGGCCCTTTCCCATAAGAAAAATGTACATCTTTTACTTCAACGATGTTTTCATTCAGAATTGCAGAGGTATCCTTCGTGGATGATTTATCTTTACAGATTTCAATTATTCCTTTATCAAGGAGTGTCCCCATCCATTGCGACGTATCTTCGATGGTGAGCGGAATTCTATTACCCAGGGAAGATGAAGATCGTTCATGAATTCTGGCAGCGAGCTCCACAACTTGTGGTAATTCCACGCCCAAACCATCCATAATAATTTGGCTGTGTTGAAAGACTTCTACTGGTGTACCATCAAAAGCAATTGATCCTTCCTGTGTCATTACTACGATCCGGTCAGCAAGAGGAACCAACTCATCCAGACGATTTTCAATGACTATGCAAGTCGCAGCTTCGTCAGTTACCAATTTACGAATGAGTTTAAATACTTCCATGCTACCTATCGGATCAAGATTCGCCGTAGGCATGTCAAAAATCATCACTTTGGGCTGCATGGATAGAACTGAGGCAATGTTTGCTTTTTGCTTTTGACCACCTGATAATTCAAAAACAGATTCGTATCTGAATCTTTTCAGGGCGATGATATCCAACAGGTGATCAACCCTTTTTTCAAGTTCATCATGAGGGACCATCAAATTTTCTGGTCCAAAGGCGATTTCATCTTCCAGGAAAAGGGTACAGAGTTGCCCTTCAGGATCTTGAAAGACCAGACCAACATCACGCGCCATGCCGGGGGTGGTAACTACTCGAGGATCCTTTCCACAAACTTCAATCTCACCGGTGATCGTTGCTGGTAAAGTATAGGGAATCAACCCATTAAGAATCTGCGCAAGGGTTGACTTTCCACAACCTGTCGGGCCGCATACAAGTACCAATTCACCTTCACCAATTTCAAGATTGATATTGTTCAGCACAGCGTGATCGGTCTCATCGTAAGTAACGGATAGATCATGGATAGTTATCAGAGGTTTCGATGGGGACACTCTACATCTCCTTTAGAGATCAACTAGATTGTTTCGCTATCAGGAAGCTCTTGAGTAACCCGGTTTTCTTTAGTAGATCTCCCAGAAGTTTTCCAAGGACGCCTGCTTCGATGCTACTGGTACAGAATGTGACCAGACCTCTCCAAAGGATTCCAAAAAAGTCATAATAGTTGTACAGGCCAAAAGCAAATACAACCACAACGTAATTGAAAAGCCCATCAACACCTGCAGCTAACAAGCATGCAAGCCACCCCCAATTCTTGTACTTGAACAAGAAGAAGACGAGTTCAGTGCCCAGACCATGAGCAACACCAAATGCAAGTGCCCAAAGACCCGCTGGGTTGCCCGCTAGAAATTGAACAAGCCCATTGATCACACCTGCCAGAATCGCTGCTCCTGGTTTGCGTACAACATACGCAGCAATCAGCGTAACAATTCCGAAAGGTGCAAAGAACAGGGCTGCAGTAGGATTTACTGCATTGATCCCTGTATATACTATGCCAATGAGATTGTTAACAATCCCGAAGACCACACCCAGAATCGCAATGAATACGAG
>JBDKSY010000303.1:0-4166 GCA_039680395.1 Anaerolineaceae bacterium
GGGGTGAAACGCTGGTCTATCAACAGGTACAGCAACCGGTCAACCTCGGCATAGGTATAACCCAGCTCACCCTCGTCGGTTTGTCCTGCCCACAGGTCAGCGGTAGGTGCTTTTTCGATTACCGTACCCGGTACCCCCATGGCTTTGGAAAGCTGGCGCACCTGGGTTTTGTACAGATCACCCAGAGGATTGAGGGCGCAGGCTGCATCGCCGTACACCGTGGAATACCCTAATAGGATCTCGGTTTTGTTTCCCGTGCCGATCACCAACCCGTTGAACGCGGCAGATTGGTCATACAGTACGATCATCCGCTGGCGTGCCATGATGTTGCCTTTGCGCAGCGGACTCATGTCTGGAAAGCGATTGATCAACGGGTCAACCATCTCGGTGATGGAGATGGTCATGGACTGTACTCCTGTAGCTTCGATCACACTTTGAGCATCATCCAAGGATGCCTGCGACGAGCCGGAATAGGGCATGCGGATGGCAAGGACATTTTCGGGTCCAAGTGCTTCAGCAGCCAGGTAACATGAGAGTGCAGAATCGAGCCCGCCCGAAAGTCCCACCAGCCCGCGGCTGAACCCCATGCGGCTGATCTCACTTTTAATAAAACCAGTCAGGATCTTGCGAGTCAGGTCGGTATCAATTGTAAGAGAAATTTCTTCCATCATGCCCCGTCTTTCAGCGAACATTGTCGCGGGTCTGGTCATTCAAAATACGGTTCAATTCACGCTGCACCAGCGCAGTGCGTTCATCGCGCAGCAATGGCAGGCGGGCGCGTGTACGGTGCAGTTGGTTCAGGTCCACATCTGTGATCAGCATATGCTCATCATGATGGGGAGCCTCAGCAAGCATAACGCCATTGGGATCAACCACTGCAGCCCCGCCTGGGAAGTTCAATCCATCTTCGTAGCCCACCCGATTGGTATAAAAGACAAAAGAGGTAAACAAACTGGCATATGCCTGATTGATCTGCCTTATCCAGTGAACATTTTCGAGCACCGGGTCAGCGGTCAGCCCGCGACCAGGGGATGAAGAGATGAAGATCAGCAAGTCCGCGCCATCCAGCCACAGCAGGTAGGGTGGTGAAGCGTGCCAGAAATCTTCGCAGATGAGCATGCCGACCCTGCCAAAACGGGTATCGAATGCTCGTATCTGATCACCCCAGGCGAAGAAACGACCCTCATCAAATAAACCATATGTGGGCAGGTAAACCTTGCGATGCACATGCGAAACTTTTCCCCTGGAAAGATAAGCAGCCGCAATGTAAAAGCGGTTGCGTTCATCCTCTTCGACAAAGCCGACCACCATGTCTATCTTCTGGCTGGCTTCCAGCAGGGGTGCGAAAATGGGATCATCATCGACAGGGCGGTGTGCTACCGTTGGCACCAGGTCTTGCAAGACATATCCTGTCAACGAAAGCTCGGGGAAGATGATCAGGTCTGCCCCTTGGCTTTGTGCCTGCTCGATGTATTCCAGGTGTTTGAGAAGGTTCTTATCCTCTCTTCCCAAAGTAGTGTTCATCTGTACCAATGCCAAACGCATGTTTTTACTCCAAAGTTGCCTGAATATTGCTCATTATCAATAGAGCTTCATTTTTTAATAATCTCAGTTGACGTTGCAGGTCGTGGCAAACTGGCGTACAACGCTTCGACGAACACCAGCAGCATAAAAACCAGCGCTGCCCAGGAGTCCAGGCGTAACCCTGCAGCCATGGGCGCTGTATCTGCACGCAGTAAACTGCTTGCCATCAGCACCACTGCCAATCCGGCAAAATATACAATGGATTTCATGCCCGGCAAAAGAAAAGCGGGCGGATGCAGTTCCAATACACAGTAATAGATCAGCAGAACCATAGCTGCCATGATCTGCAGAGGAACACGGTCACTCATGGTTCCGCTTTCATCCAGGGTGGGCAACCCCCACCAGGCGGTTTCAGGAGCGAGGTTGCCATAAGCCACACCTGTTTGCCAGCAGCCCAACCAGATGAAAATCGCAAGCGGAGGGATCATCGGCACCAGCCGGTCACACACCATCAGGAAACGCTGCTTCCATGCGACTGCCAGGATACCAGCCACCAGCAACCCACCAATCAACGCACCGTAGACTGATAATCCACCCTGCCAGAGCTGTAGTGTTTCCAGCAGGTGTTCCTCGTAGTATGAATAATGCAGAAGTACAAATGCAAGCCGCGCCCCAAGTAGCGCACCAACCATGACAAATAATCCGCCATCCACCCAACGGGTGGAATCTTTCAAGGGGTTATGCCGGTATATTTGTAATAGACCCAGAGCTGCTCCCAATCCAAGTAACAAAGAAAATGACATGATCACCTGATGTTTTCGAAAAAATGTATTCTTGTAAATAATTATTGCAGGAATTACTTTGCTGTGTTGATCGCTAGATGAAGCGGTGAGGGCATACAAATGATCTCGATGATCTTCAGATCAAAGATCGTGTGGGCATTGGAGGGTTTGAGGATCACAGCGGTATCTGCCCCATGCGATGTGCCGGCGACGCAGATCACGGGTGTATCGGTGCGGATCAGGCCAGCATCAGCCGCCATGAGAGCTATCTCAACGGATACCTTCATCCCCTCGCAAAAAAGGCGCAGGGTGTTTGCCATCAGCTCGACGGGTTCCATGGTGGAAAATTTTCCGCGGATCGCACGGTCTACCCCAGAAAACGCATGAGCAGCGGTAAGGATGGGAACCCCGGCAGCTTCGATCACCGCCCGATTTTCAGGGGTAAGTTCCTGTGTATCGGGGCCAAGAAACCCGGTCACGTGACTGACACAGATGAGTTTCCGGCCATGGAACACATCCACCGCTTTCACTCCCGCATCTCCATTGGTGGTAGCCACCAGAGCAACTGGAATGTTCAGTTCATCCATGCGTGCGCGAGCCAGCTTCAAAGTTTCCAAAGTATTGTCTGGACCTTTTGTGGTGAAGTAATGCGTTGAGGCAGTAAGGGTTGTCATAATATGCTCCCAAAGTTAAAATTCCGGCTTGCCCGGCTGGAAATCTGGAAAACGCCCGAATAAGCATTACCACATTACTTTAATGATAGAGCGTCTTTCAGTAATTTTCCATTGATATATATTGTAACTGTTTTCACGGTGGAAAATTGTAGAGCTGTTTCAGTCAGTTGTGCTTCTACCCGTGGATTATCGCATTCACCTCCCAGCATCATTGAACCCGTCAGGTAGATCTCGGCAATCCCATCTTTAAGAGAAATGCTTTCCACTTTCAGGTCTGATTGATACAAAGTATTATAAAGACCTGATTCTCCATAATAATCGGATTTCAGTTGAAGCAACTGGACCATGGCTGCCCGTAGAACGGCTTCGGCTGGGGGAATTTCCACGATCACTGGCACTACACTGTCATCACAGCCGATCTTTTTGCCAGAAATGCCATTATCTGCAATGGCGATCAGGTATATCTGAACTGTCTGTGGAGCAGGAGAACCGGGAAGCACTGTTTCTGTAGGAGAAACAACTGTTGTGAGAACGGGGAGAATCGTCTCTGTTGAAGCAGGAATGGACTCCTGGGTTTGTATGGCAGGTAAAGTTGTGTCCGTTGGGAAAATGGGGCGTACTGTTGTGGCAACGGGAAAGCAGCCCGCCAGGAAAAAACAAGTGATCAAAACCATGAATGAAGGGATAATTTTCATCTTTACCTCATTGATTAAGACGAAATATTAAAATGAGATGTTCCTGAAAACGTGCTTTAAAACATCAATCGCCCGGGTGAGGGGGGCACCCGTGCGATTGATGGATACAGTATATCATACAATGTCAAGAATTACTATAGCAATTCAATAAGAATTTACAAAGATCCTCTACTATCTACCTCTATAAAATAGAACTATTGTTCTGGTAATACTTCAACTACTGATTCCACTACTGGTTCCACCTGCTTCCAGCTTTTCTTCATGCGGGTCAGAATCCAGATGTTCATCACTGCCAGCACTGCCAGGACGCCTTCGATGATGAGAACATTCACTCCCGACAAGCCCATGATCCCAGCACCTGCATCAACGATCATGTGGTACGCGATTGCCAGGAACAACCAGGCAACTTCGTGCTTCTGTACAGAACGCCATACCAGCATGGATAGCGTGATGTGCAGGATGATCGTAGTAATTCGTTCCAACCCGCCTAA
>JBDKSY010000304.1:0-1901 GCA_039680395.1 Anaerolineaceae bacterium
GAAGCGAACTCCTTCTCCACGCCAGCTTTTTGCATGATATCGGCAATGCTCAGGAACTCTACTTTTGGGAAAGGCAGGTGGTAAAGGAATTTCCCTTGTGATGATGTTGCTTTGATGCGCCTTTCTACTCGTTCACGTCCTGTCCCAGTCCAGATGGTTACACTGGAAATGGAATCCACACCGCGCGCAGTTGAAAAACGAGCTCCAGAATTTTCACGCTCGCGGATAAGCAAGGACAGATTGTCATCTGTGGGAGTGCGCCTTATGCGGGTAAGGTCAATATCGAGCATGATCCTTTCTTTCTCAAGAGTATAACGATAATAAGGTCGCTTCTTTTCCAGGATCTCTTCTTTGGAAAGAATACCCAAAGATACTAATCCCTCGAGAAAATCCTGGGCAGTCTTGATGTGCAGGTTAAGACGGGTGGCAACTTCAGAAGAGGAGACCGTTCTGTAATTGACAAGCAGAACAAAGATATCTTTCGCATAATCCTTAGCAAGTAGAGAACCCAGGATGGCAGCAGTTTGAAAGTCCATTACGATCTCCTATTCCAGAATACTCAAACGCAATGCATTCATGCGATCGATGATGCGAATACCTTCGCCACGACGATATAGTTCGGCAAATTCAATGAACAGATGCCCAAGCGATTCGCATAGCTTATCAAATGAAAGTGGATCTTGATAATTAAGATAATCCTTTTGGGAGATATGAACTGCTACATCACCATCAAAGTCGAAGGAAATCCATGTGGATTCTGTAAAAGCACTTCTGGTCCTGAACAAGTAGGTGTACTCCTGTCCCATCCGCACAGGTACTAAAACCAATTGACGGGGGCTTATATAGGTAACAGCAATCAGGTTTTTAGAACAGAAACGGGAAAAGGCGAATAACTCCTGTTGACTAAATTCTACTTTTCCAATGGGACGTGGGCGGGCGGTATAGCCATTCCCAGTTTCCTCTACTCCTTGCGCAGCCATCTCGAAGATTTCACTCCCACGCCACTTAAGCCTTTTGGTTGCCAGTAAAAATGAGATCAATACACCAAAACAGATCAAACCGATCAGCGAAGCAATTATTTGAGTAGAAGATTCGATTCGACCAGTGCCTGTATAAGATGGGAGTTGGAGGGATAGCCATCCCAGGAAGATTTGAAATGCACACAGAGCCAGGTGTTCGATATTCCTTGTGCGGAGCATTACAAATAGCGAATACAAAGCATAAACCCAGATCAGGATGGATAAAATGAACAAACCTTTTTTGTATCCCAGGATCAACAGACTCATCCCAAAGACGGCAACCATAAACAAGGGAATGATCCATCCACCTATTGCACGATCAGGTTTTTGTTTTCTAGTAAAGAACATAATTTGCCTCCTTTCTGCAATAATTATATACTTCACTATAAATGAAGTATATAATAAAATTACTATAATGTCAATAGGTTTTAATGACAATGATAAAAGAATCTTAAAAGTTAATAAACAAATGATGAATTGAATGCTGTTTTATTTCACAACTTGCTGGATGTACCGAAACTATCAAAAGGGTTTATGTGAGAAATTATTCAAGCAACCCTCACCTCAATCCTCTCTCTGAAAGGGCGAGGAAGGTAAATAGAAAGTGCCCCCAACCAGATTCGAACTGGTGTTGTGGCACCTGCATCTCGATGGTGTTGAGAGGAGTTAAATAGAAAGTGCCCCCAACCAGATTCGAACTGGTGTTTTGGCACCTGCACCTCGATGGTGTTGAGAGGAGTTAAAAAGAAAGTGCCCCCAACCAGATTCGAACTGGTGTTTTGGCCTTGAGAGGGCCACGTCCTGGGCCGCTAGACAATGGGGGCGTGTAGCGAAAAGATTTTAACATGCATTAAGAGAGACGTCAAACATTTCGTAATGCGA
>JBDKSY010000305.1:0-2386 GCA_039680395.1 Anaerolineaceae bacterium
GAATAGTTTTGCAGAATATCCATGCCCAGCATGGCATCAATTTGCTCTCCCACTTGTTGGGAAATCATATGAGTATCCACCCCCAGATATTCCTCATGCAATCGGAACATGTCTCCCATAAAGAGGAATTTATGGATATTTCCAATACTGAACGGGCTGCCAGTATCCAATACATCGAGAAACCTGTCCATATGCATAACCAGATGCCCAGAAATGATGTCCATACGGAATTCTTCTTCATCACGATGCTGCATCCTGCGGCGCCGGTAATTCTCATAATGGCTGCCCTTTCGATCTTCTTCTGACATCGGGTATTTCATTCGATCTGCCTGTGACCGATACACCTCATGGATGTGCGGATCAGTGTAGGGAGCGCTTGCCATGAGGGTATTGCTGAGCATATTGGAAGCCTCTGCGTTCCTTCCTTCTCTCTCCATTTTCAAGGCACGAGTTGAAACTTCAGCAAGTTCCACGGTGGCAAAACGTTCAAGCAAAGGAATATTTTTCGCAGCCTTTTCCAATTCTGCTTTTGAAACACAGGAATATGTCACTTGATTCGTGGCTTCGAGCAATTCACCCGATTCTCCACGGGCGTAGATCGCTGCCTTCAAAACTAGATCTTTCGCTTCTTGCTGGGCTGGGAAATTAACCCGGACATAGATCATTTGTGATTTCCCAGAATACATGCTGCCAATTGGAATCACCAGATTTTCTGTGTTCTGCTTTTCCTCATACCCTCCAAATAATTCATGGGTTGTTTCATTAGGTAGTTCCAGCTTCAACTCGATATCTCTGGCTGTTATGGCGGATAATTCCTTGAATTCAGATGCAAAAATATTGGGAATATCCTGTGGGGATTCGATAAAATAAAAATTCCCCTGACCCATATTAGCCATTGCTTCCATCAGGTGTTCATTGAAATCGTTCCCAACCCCAAAAGTAGAAGTTGAAACACCCATCGAAGCCAACTCGCGGGCATGATGCGACAACTCTTCTAGATCAGTAATACCCACATTTGCCAATCCATCCGAAAGCAATAACGTGCGGTTGATAGAATTATTCTGAGCTGTTGCTGCAATCTGCTGGCATCCATTGAGCCAACCCCCAGAGAGGCACGTACACCCTCCACATTCAACCTGTTGCAGCAATTGTTTTATCCGCCTGCGATTTTGAGCGGTTACCAGCCCACTTTCAGACAAAATATCCACAGAATCATCATAAACAACAACAGCCAGATGATCTTTTTCATCCAATAAATCTACAACGTGCAAGGCGGCCTGTTTTGCAAAACGCAGCTTATTTCCCTGCATGGAACCGCTTCGATCGAGCACCAGCGCCAGATTTAAAGGTTGGCGTTCCTTCTCGTCTTTTGCTACAGGCGCCTGGATCTCGATTTCCACGATTCTACTTGTGGATTCATCTTTTGAAATGACTTCGATATCAGTTTGCAACCCCACAACAATTTCTCTTGCGTTCATTCTTTCCCCTTTCCCATTAACGGGTAAATAATTTATTGGCGTATTCAATAAGCTTATCCAATTTCTTTTGCTTTTCAGAACTCAATGGCTGACGGCAATGGATTTCAATTTCTGAACTTATCTCAATGCGAGCCCATTGGGTTGATGAACTTTTACTTGAAAGGTACGCTTGAGGAGCAGGGCTTGCTGGCGCATAAAGAACTTGATTTTCATTAATATGCTGCTGAGCACTCATAATATTTGTAATGTATTCCAATGCGCTCTCCCCGGGTTTACTTTTTCCTTCAGGTGTTTGGCTGGCTGCTTCAAATGATTTAGGAGTAGAACTCTCTATCTTCTCCAACAACTTTTGTAATTCGCCTGTGTCTGGTGTTTTTAATACCTGCTCAATTTCCCATAGGGGTAATCGCAAATCTTTCAATTTACGGATCAATTCCAACCGGTCAAGATGCTCACTGGTATAAAAGGCGAATTTTCCAGGGCGCTCGGGTTCTGGTAGTAACCCCAATTCGGTGTAGTATCGGATCGTCCGTACGGTAACATCCGCTTTTTCTGCCAGTTCACTGATCATATACTTTTTTGCCATTGCAATCCTGCCTTCGTAGATGTACATTGATTATAATAGCACTATTACGTAATACTGTCAATATCAAATATCCTTTAGTGATGATGAATTTAAGCCAAATCACAGCACCGGAAGGCCAGGGCTGCAATTTGCTAAATATGTGCGTTGAAAACTCTTTCGGAAAAGGAATTATGCCCCGCCAACTAAAGGATCATGGTCAATAGTGTCTGATTCGACATAAGGATCATTTATTCCGCACAGTCTTTCTGAAAGTTCCCATAAACGGGCAGCCACATCTTCACGCTGTGCATAGCTACTGGGCTGCACAGGTTGACCATGTTTC
>JBDKSY010000306.1:0-3958 GCA_039680395.1 Anaerolineaceae bacterium
TGGCGCGGGTGCAATCGGGAATTGAACATGATATCCTGCGCGATGGCATTTCCCAGCCCGGGGATGATCTGATCCTGGGTGAGCAGACTTTTTACACTGCGTTTTTCTCCCTTGAGAAGCTCATCAATCAACCCATTGAAATAAGAAAGGGTGAAGTTTGAACTATCCGGAGTGACGCGCATATCCTTGATGTATTGTCTTTCCATCTCCCTGCCTGTTTCATAAAGCTCCATGGCACCCCACATCTGGGTGGTAGCTGTGAACAGGCTGTCATCGGTGAAGCGTAAAGCCAGGTGATATTTGGCAGGTAAATTACTTCCAGACGAGTGAAGCATGATCTTCCCACCGCATTCGCCTAACACCAGCACATACCCCGGTTCAACACTGATGCATAACCAGCGTCCACGAGGAATCGCTTTTTCGATGGTTTTCCCTTGCGTAAGGCGGCTGAACTCTTCATGTGTACGGTTATACCAGACGAATTTGTGGGGGCTGTTTCCCAACATCCCTTCTGTTATGCATTTTCCAGTCATGTTCGCATCGATCTGCGCTGCCAGGGTGGATACTTCGGGAAGTTCAAACATGCAAAGCTCCTTTTCAACGCATGCCTAACGGTTACTGCACTTCGAATTCCAGGGTGCGGTCCAGTTTATCATTCAGGTAGATATCTACTTTATAACTACCTGCGGGCCAGGTGGCGTCGTTAGAAAGGTCAAAGGTTATCACATCATTGCCATCTGAAGTGGTGCTGGTCTCTTCGATCACAAAATTGGGATCCACATCCGGTACATCCACAGCGATCCAGATCGCTTTCAAAGTGGTGTCATCCGGCGCGTTCTTCAATTCTACAATGGCATGAAAAGTGTCAGTGGGTGAAAAGACGGTTGTTTCGCCTGATCCATCGCTGTTGGCAGTGAGGTATGTATTCGAAATTTTAGCTGTGCTGATGCTTCCGCCACAAGCCAAAGAAACCAGCATGAGCACGGTAACCACTATCAGTATTTGAATTTTGGTTTTGTTCATGTTCCCTCCGGTAGAATTATCATATAGGGTTTGTTCGCATTTTACAAGCAAGCAGTTTGAAGCTATCCCCTCCAAAACAGATTGCCACGAAAAACACTAAAGCACGAAAGTACCTTTGTGTCTCTGGTGTCTCTGAGGTCAATCTTTCTCCAGGATAGCTTTGTTTTGCAATGATCGTAAAGGCATATAATGAAAATGATCAAACGCTCAATTTATGCTATCCTAAAATGACAAGTATAGTGAACAGATAACCTTGAGCGATATATCAACAAATTCTTTGTGATCACCATTTACAGGAGTATCGTATGAGTGAGTGGAAGCGTACTACCAGAAAATTGGATGTTATTGATATTCAGATTGACCGGCAGCGAGCTTTTTATAAGCATATCAATACCAACAACCTGGGCAATCCCCTCGGAAAAACCCTGATGAGCGTCGAAACGGTTTCCGAAAGGAAGGGTGGATCAGGCATGGGGGATTCTGTGATCACCTGTAACGCGGTCATCACGCCTGTCTGGATCATGTGGGTTACCCGCGGTGATAAATCAGACCTGGCTGCCTTTTCGGCAAAACTGGAAAATGTGCAGATCACTGATTACGCAGAAAATCCGAAAGCCGTATTGAACCCCGACTCGGGGCTGTTAATTACCGGCATGTTCACTGGAAAAGAAGGTGAGCAAAGCAATGCATTCATTGGGTTGGGTGAAGAGCCGGATGCGAAAGCATTCAAAGATACGGTTTTTCAGGCTATCCACAATCTGAAAAAATAGCCTTGTACCTTTTCATCTGCGTTACGAATCGTCATGAGATGGGTTATTGAATGCATATGCATATACCGTCATACCCGGTCTATTGTTAAAATTTTGCGATCCAATTATTAAACCGATATGAATCCAAAAGTAGCGATTGTCACTGATAGCACTGCACACATTCCTGAGGTACTGCTCAGAAACCTGCCAGTTTTTACTATTCCTCTTCACCTGATCTGGGGAGGAATATCTTACCGGGATGATGTGGATATTACACCTGCTGAGTTCTATTCACGGCTCAAGGTGGATCGAGAGACTCCAAAAACATCTCATGTAACGCCTTTCGAATTTCATAAGTTTTATGAAGACATACTTGAAAAAGGGTATGATATTCTGAGCATTCATATCACCAGTAAATATACGAAAGTATATGATTCAGCCGTACAGGCATCTCAAATGTTCCCCGATGCCAAAATTCAGGTGCTGGATTCCGGATCAGGAGCCATGGCAATGGGATTTCAGGTTCTTGAAGCTGCCAAAGTTGCCAAACGGGGTGAAAGCATTGAAGCGTGCCGGAAAGCAGCGGAAAAAGCTCAAGCAAATACACGCGTATTCTTCATCCCTGCCACTCTCGAATTTCTGCGGCGGGGAGGGCGTATCAGTCACATGACTGCCCTTATAGGCTCGATATTACAATTCAAACCAATTTTAACGATACAAAATGGTTCTCTGGTATTATGCAGCAAAGTGCGGACCATGCACCATGCGATTGATCACCTGGTCGAGATCGTTAACAATCAAATCCAGGCTGGAAAAAGCATTCGCTTTGCCTTTCTCCATTCCAACTTCCCAGAACGTGCCCAGGAATTGTTGGAGAAGACCGTGGCAAAATTTGTTCCTGACAGGATCAAGGATATTATTGTGACAGATATCAGCCCTACCCTGGGAACTCACATCGGTCCTGATGCAGTTGGGCTGGCGTATATGATGGATGAAGCATCCTCTGCTGGTAGTTAATCTGGAAGAGAATTGACTGGTTGGAGCGATCGTAAGGGGATGGCAGAAAAGATGCTCGACAGGAACAGCAGGATCGCACTGATGGTATACACCCAATGGATACCGAGCAAAGGGATCAATGTGAACGCCAGGGCAGGACCAAGACTGCTGCCAATGTCACCCATCATAGCAAATTGCCCAATGGTGGAACCAGTACGTGAGCTTTGGGCATAATCTCCAATGGTTGACATCAGCATGACCATGATAGCCCCCCCACAAAAGGCGGTCAGCGATGCACCGATCACCAGCCCTGTTTGTGTATGAGTAAAAGCCATAAATAGATAACAACCGCTACTCATTAAAAAGACAGTGATCAATACTGGTTTCCTTCCAAAATGGTCTGCAACCCTGCCTGCCAGTGGGCTCACCAGGGCAGCCACTACAGATCGTACTGCAAATAATGAACCGCTGAAGGTGGCTACTCCGACCAGTGCTCCCAGGAATGGAATAAAATCGCCCAGCCGTTCTTTGAGTAACAGGGTGAGGGTAGAAAGTACCACACCATCCCCTGCGAACATAAAAACAGCCAGCAGGATCTGTGTTCTGAATAATTCTCGATTGCCAGTCAGGGGATTAAGGCGGCTCAAAAAATCATGCCACGTTAAATGTGGATGGGAATATTGTTGAACCTCAGGATGAGTTTCTTTTACCAGAAGAACAGAAGACACCAAACCCAGGGCAGCAATTCCGCTACAGATCAACATGGCAGTACTGAAACCCTCAGTATCAGTCAGCCTTCCACCCAGCGCTGGTCCTAATGCAAAACCTACCCAGATGAAAGTGTTATACAGGCCAGCCAGACGACCTCGATTTTGAGGGGTGCACAGGTCGAGGGTCATGCTCATCCCACCAATGTTGAGCAATCCCCAGGCTGTTCCCCATAACATACGGCTGATCAGGAATGGAATAAACCCATGTACCAATCCATACATGGCGGTGGAGATCATCGCAAGCGTTAAGCCCGCAAGGAAGGGGATGCGCCTGCCGATCCTATCCTGTAAGATGCCGATCAAAGGATTGAGTGGGATGCGGATCAAGCGGTGGATGCTGAGCAGGATCCCTACCTGTGCCAGAGTAAGCTGAGTGACTTCCAACTGTGTGACCAATACAGCAAAGAGGGTTAAATCACC
>JBDKSY010000307.1:0-15830 GCA_039680395.1 Anaerolineaceae bacterium
TACGGGTACTTCCGCTGGCAATGGTTCTCCCACATCCAGACCACTCAAATCTGACTGTTGAAGATGATACCCTGCATCCCAGAGGGCTCCCGCGATCGTTTCAGCGGCAGAATATTCGGTGAACGTCGAAGATCCATCTTGGATCTGAACTGGCAGAGCTTTATGATAAAGCAGTGTGATCGAGGGAACGGCGGGTAATGCATTGTCAAAAGCAACCGGCAGTCCATTCCAGATAATTTCATCCCCGGGGAAAAGAGCAATTCCTGCTCTGAATAATAAATTTGCTGGGATCTTTTCAGCGGAAATGCTGGAATGAAGGTAGGGCGTATCAGCGATTCCCACAGAAACGGGGACTGCACTGGCAAGTTCTATTGCGTCGTGCCATCTTAATAAATGATTCTTATCGGGGATGATCCGATCTTGATTCTCTACTGGGTAACCAAGCTGATGTAACACTCCGCCTGGAGTGAATGCTCTTGTCATTACTGAAGCGCTTACTCCATCAATGGTGACAGACACCGATCTGATTGATCCAAACCAGACCAGAATAATCCCAGTTGTGATCAACCCTGCTGTAAGCCAATATCGGATGCGAAAAAACATACGCGTATTGTACCAATAAAAAAGACCGGAATAACCGGTCTTTTTCTGGTGCCGAGGAACAGGATCGAACTGTTGACACCGCAATTTTCAGTCGCGTGCTCTACCAACTGAGCTACCTCGGCACTGGTTTAAGCATCAGGATTTTACCTGTCCGACGCAACATTGTCAAGCATATATGACAGGAATCCTGAAATTTAATAATACTCACATTCCAAGTCAATTTATCAAAAAACTGGAAAAATACATGCTTTTGAAATGAAATTAAAGAATCGCTGGGTTATTAGTATTTGACCAAGGGAAAAAGTATCCAACCCTGGCTTCACAAGTAATGGATCCAACTATTTTTTCGTGGTAGAGGATGAAGGTAGGAAAACAACGGAACTTTTCACGAAAGGTAGCACCTGGGACAGAGATTGAAGGTCTGTAGTTTCTAGTATATTGAAACCAGAGAAAGAAAAGGCGCAATTACCTCTTTTACAAGGCAACCAGTACGAATACTTTTTCTTTATGACCAACATTGAATTATCTTCAGCAAAAAGTGGTTATCTCAAAAAAAACGTGGAAATGCTGAAAATTACTCCAAAGAAGCCAAATATGATATAGTGGTGGGGCATCATCTACTGAAATTGTTTTAAGCAAATGTAACTATAATTCATGTGATATTACTTACTTACAATCTGTTTTACTGTTCAAGTTTAATTCTCTTCATATTTGAGAATACGGACAGCAGATTAAGACCTTCCTGTCAAAGTATGTTCTTCTGGCTAAGAAAATCATCAGAAAGGCAAAGTATCCTTGTCAAGAGATATATGAAAAAAGCCTTTCCTAAAAATACACTTTTTATATCCATTAAATCGGGCTGGAAATAACTATTTCCAAAGCTCAAATTTATGAAATGGATCGTAAAATATATTGGTGAATAATATCAGACGTAGAATTTCGGTCCATTATTGCATCCCTGCTATAATTTCTGAATACAAAAAGAATTACTTTGTAAACATAACCTCTGAGGGGGAAAACAAGTGAGAAACGCAAAAAAACAAATATTAATAAGCCTGATTGTCGGAATGTTCTGCCTGGCAGGATGTTCAAAAAAGACAGAGATTATCAACATGCCAACCTCAGAACCCATTTCAATTTACTATACTGTTACTCTGCCATCGCCAACTCAAGAAGAAACGATGACGGCAACACTGGAAGCTTCAGCTGTGCCAACCATAGAAGCAGATAAATATACCATCGATATGGAGAAGTTTATGAGAGCGGCTCCAAGTTATGAGTATATGGTGTCACACCCGGAAG
This sequence comes from Anaerolineaceae bacterium, assembly GCA_039680395.1. GTDB lineage: Bacteria > Chloroflexota > Anaerolineae > Anaerolineales > Anaerolineaceae > UBA4782. Next base: position 1,906 of record JBDKSY010000307.1, read on the forward strand.
AATTTCAGGAAGCACCGGACTTATTACGCGATGTCGAGGTGTTTAAAGACTGGTACTACAATCAGTACGTCCCAGCCCTGCTCCTTGGGCATGAAGAAAAAATGACAGATATGGCAGGTAATAAATTTTCAAAGCGAAATGTGACTAATGTGGATATTCGTGGAGGGGGGCATAATGGAGATGGAAATTATTCGTTTGTTGGAAACGGCTCTGAGTTTACTCACCCCCCGACTTCTGAAATACCTATAGTTTATTTTATGCACGACGGAGTGTTATATCCAATTTTGGCTTTCACAGTAAATTTGGGTGGTGGTCAGTTGGGTAATGCGGGTACTTATTCGATAATTTTGCATCCTGAGAGATTGTATTCTGATGGTTTTGCTGCTATTGAGCGTTTGTATAATGGGGGTAGAATACAGGAAATTACTGCTGAAACTAATGTCGGAGGAGGAACTGAGGATACTGAACTTGTCAGAGAATTCTTAAATGATGGCTTTAATTGGCAAGCTGATTTACTGAGGGTTGGACCATTTTTTAATATTGGTTTAGGAAAAATGCTTTTGGTAAAGTAATTTATTCTTGAATTATCAAAAAGGTCTCTATGCGTTTTTTATGAAGTGGTAGTAATTGGGATTATTCGACCAATGTTGACGAGGTTGGAAGTTAAAATCATTCCTGCACGTTATTGTAAAGAGCACAATGAAAACTTATGTAAAAATTATTATACTGACAATCATGCTGACTATGATCCTAAGTGGCTGCCAAAATTTAACTGAAACAATCACTCAGAATAAACAAACCGTGACCGAATCTCCAGTGGTCTTCACCCCAACGGAGACTGAGCAACCAACAACTACTCTCACTGCAACCCCTGAACCAACTGTTACTAACGAAATGGACAAGTACATTATCGATGTGGAGAAATTTTGGAGAGTTGCTCCAAGTTATGAATATTTGTTAGCACATCCAGATGAGTTTGTTCATGCTCCTGATCCAATTACTGACAGAGCAGTATTTGACAAGTGGTTTACTGAAGAGCTGATGCCAATGATTGGACCGCGAGATGAAAGGCAATTGAATGCCATTGTGGATGCTCTTTGCCATAATTCTGATATGTATAGTGCTTGGCCTCATAGTTCGACAGAAATCAATGGAAAACTAGGATTTTTTTATTTTGAATATTATGGAACAATAGTACCGGTAGTAATAATCAATGTTTCAAGAGATCCAGATTATGTAGAACATACATTTTGTGTAGGATTATTTGGTGGTCCAGGTTCTCCAACCGGAGAAGGGACGGAGACTTTACAATTATTAGCTAGTGGTACCAAATTTAATCAATTGGATATATTTTATAGTACTTGTGCTGAATTATTAACTGGAGTGTCATTGGGGGAGATGGCTCAATCTTTTATTGATAGCTCTGGAGACGATAGGGCTTATTTACCTGACAATGTTACCTTTGGTTTAGGACAACTGTATCTACAATAGTTCCATAAATCATTTTTTTGTATCAAAAAGGTCTTTTATTTTGTTTGTTGAAATGTTAGTTCGTAGTACGGATTCGCTCTCTGAATACGCTACTTTCAAGTATTTAAAGTTGGAAAATTTTTCTGAGATGCGCATGCCGGTGAAATCGCACACTTTAACCGGTTTATGCCGCACAGTTCGGACAGGGAAAATACTGGCAAAAATGTTATAAATCCAGTGTGCGGCATGGTCCGGTTTCCTCGTATTTTTCGTTCTAATTCACTATTACTTTACACCTCAGCAATTTTCGCTGCATGCATCGTGTTTTGCAGCAACATTGCAATGGTCATTGGACCAACACCACCTGGAACGGGTGTGATCGCACCAGCAACTTCTTTTACCTCATCATAAGCAACATCACCTACCAGGCGGTAACCTTTTGGTCTGCTGGCATCTTCAACTCGGTTCACACCTACATCAATGACTACCGCGCCTGGTTTTACCCAATCGGCCTTAACCATTTCTGGGCGACCAACTGCAGCAACCAGAACATCAGCTCCGCGCACAATTTCCGGCAAGTTCTTCGATCGTGAATGACAAATGGTGACGGTAGCATTGGCGCGTACCAGAAGAAGAGCTACAGGCATACCAACAATGTTCGAACGCCCCAGCACTACTGCGTTGACTCCTTCCAAAGTTGGAACATGCAGAGAAAGGAGATGCATTACACCTGATGGGGTGCAGGGTACGAATAATGGGTCACGCCCTTTTTGAGCTAAGCGACCAATATTAATGGGGTGAAAGCCATCAACATCTTTTTCGACGCGGATCGCTCGCAGTACTTTTTCCTCATCCAGACCAGCAGGTAGTGGTAATTGCACCAGAATACCGTTCACTTTGGGGTCATCGTTCAAATTGGCAACCAGTTTTTCCAATTCCGACTGGGAAACATCTGCAGGTATAACATGCCCATAAGATTCAATACCAACCTGGGCACAGGCTTTTTGTTTTGATCGCACGTACACTTGTGAAGCAGGATTTTCTCCCACCAGGACAGTGGCAAGTCCTGGTCTTGCATGACCAGCAGCCACCCACTCATTTACATCTTCAGCTACTTTTGCTCGAATTTGTTCAGCTACAGCAGTACCATCGATAATTACAGCAGTCATGTTTGCTCCTTATAAATTGTTCTGTAAATAATTGTAGCATATCTCAATATTGTAGATAATTCGATCATCCTGAATATAACGATCCGATTTTTAAGCTATAATTCTTAACCTGGAGGTTACATGAGTAAAATTTGTGTCGTTGGAACCGGATACGTAGGATTAGTCACAGGTGCCTGTTTTGCAGATCTTGGCAATAAAGTAGTATGTCTTGATATTGATGAAGAGCGGATCGAAAAAGTAAAACAAGGTATTATGCCGATATACGAACCCGGTTTGGAGCAGCTCGTTGCTCAAAACATCCGCGCTGGCAGGTTGAGCTTTTCTTCAGACTACCAGGAAGGACTTCATCAAACAGATTTTGCCTTCATCGCCGTAGGCACGCCTTCGGGTGTGGATGGTGAAGCAGATCTCCAGTATGTACGGCAGGTTGCAGAGCAAATTGCAGACCTGGTTGATCACCCCATCATCATTGTCAATAAATCCACCGTACCGGTTGGTACGGGTGACTGGGTGGCAGATATCATCAAGAAACGTCGAAATGGAAAAGCGCTTGACTTTCATGTGGTATCCAATCCGGAATTCTTGCGAGAAGGTTCAGCGATCAGCGATTTCATGACACCTGATCGGGTCGTGCTTGGTTCAATTCATCGTCAATCTGCAGCTTTAGCAGCCCAGTTGTATGCACCATTGCGCTGCCCGGTTCTTGTAACCGATCTGCGAACAGCAGAGATGATCAAGTATGCCTCCAATGCTTTCCTGGCTACTCGAATTTCATTTATTAATGAAATTGCGAATATCTGTGACGAATTAGGCGCTGATGTCACCGAAGTTGCCCGTGGTATGGGGCTCGATAAACGCATTGGACATTCCTTCCTGGATGCAGGCCTTGGTTGGGGTGGCAGTTGCTTTCCAAAAGATGTGAAAGCTTTGGCTCACATGGCGGTCCTCCATGGGACTCAGCCGCAGCTTCTTCAAGCAGTTATGGATATCAATCGCAATCAGAGACGCCGGGCAATTGTCAAATTACGAAAAGCTTTAGGTGGCTTGAACGATAAGACCATAGGGATCCTTGGCCTCTCCTTCAAACCAAACACCGATGATATTCGAGAAGCACCTGCGCTGGAGATCATCCATCTCCTCATGAACGAAGGTGCGAATATTCAGGCGTATGACCCTCAGGCAATGCCTGGTGTTGCGAAAATTATGCCTGCTATCAAATTATGCGTTGACCCTTATCAGGTTGCTGAAGGGGCAGATGCCCTGGTGCTGGCAACTGAATGGAATGAATTTAAACAACTGGATTTTGAGCGCATTCATGAATTAATGAATGGATTGGTTGTTCTGGATGGCCGCAATTTATGGGATCCGGATACCTTGCGAAGCATGGGCTTTACTTACTTCGGAGTTGGTAGAGGAACGGCCATCAATGGTAATAATGATGTAGATGTGAAATGAGCGTGATATAATTTTTTAAGTTAATTCCCGGCTGGATTTTTGATGGAGGAATGGAAATGGATATTACCAACACCCCGTACAAACACTGTGATCTGGTAAAAATAACTGGAAGAGTTGACAGTGCAACCTCCCCAAAACTGGGTGAGGTATTGGATAAGATCATTGAAGAGGGTAGATTCAAGATTGTCATGGATATGAGCGAATTGGATTTCATTTCCAGCGCCGGATTACGAGAATTGATCACCACCCAGAAAGTTTGCAAACGCTATAACCGGGGTGAAGTGATTCTTGCCCAGGTGCCTGAAAAAATTCTTTACACACTTGACCTGGCAGGATTTACCAAATTATTTCGCATTGCCGATGATGTTATCAGTGCTGTTGGGAATTTGTAGCCATTAACACGACAATGACCACTGTGACTTTTCCAGGCCGTTATGACAGTCTGGTTGAAATTGGGAAATTTGTCAACGAAGCTGCCCGACAAGCTGGTTTTTCTAATCTAGAACAATACCAGATTGAAACATCTGTTGATGAAGCATGCACGAACATTATAGAATACGCCTATCAGGGTGAAAACAAGGGCGATATCGAATGCACCTGTATCGTTGAACCAGATGAGCTTACCGTGATCCTCATAGATCATGGTAAGCCTTTTAATCCTGATTACATCCCAATACCTGATACCAATGCTTCACTTGATGAAAGAAACACACAAGGCCTGGGATTATTTATCATGCGGCAATGGATGGATGATATTCATTTTGATTTTACGGAGGATTACGGAAACATTTTACGCATGGTCAAACGTAAAGAGAAAAAACCTTGCTAGAGAATGGTGCTATTTCTCATCCCTCTGTCTGGACTCCCCTTTTCAGGTTGGGTGAGCGTCTGCTTAAGCAGCCTGATACCAGCCACCAATGTCAGGCCATAATTGCTCATATTCAACGTCGTTTTTCGGTACTGGCGCATATCTGGTTAGCTTCACCTTTCTATCCTTTACCGGGCGAACCCTCAGTGCCACTTATTGATGAGCAAACCACTCCTTCATCAGTTTTAAAAGTGCAAAAAGAAAAAAGAGGGCTTTCTTGTACGGGCGCCACAACCCATCCTCTTACACCTGATTCTGCCTGCCAGGCGGATTGCTGGATCATACCCATGATCGAAGAGAAAAATCTTCTGGGTGTGATCATGATCGAGTTTGCAGATAGAAAGATTGCAACCAAAGAGAACCTCTCTTATCTGGAATCAGTCGCAGCTTTTGCTGCGCTTTCTTTACAGGTGACCCGCCAGGCATACCTGAAGAACTGGCGATATGAACAGCTTTCATTGGTCAGTTCAGTGAGTAATCAGATCGCCAATGAACAAAATCTTGATGAACTTTGTGAACGTGTGGTTCATCTGATCCAAAAAACATTTCATTACTATTTTGTGGCAATTTTCACCATAGATCCCGATAGTCAAATCTTGAATTTCCAGGCCTCATCCAGTAGTAAAAAGGAGAAAACCCGACCCAGGCTGGATGTTCGATTTGGTGAAGGAATTGTTGGTTATGTTGCTGAAAATGGTAGAGAATTTCTCGTGCCGAATGTTGAAATCGAAGAGCAATACCGGTATACCGATTACCTTCCAGAAACTCATTCGGAGATAGCGTTACCCCTGCGTGTCGAAAATCGCATCCTGGGTGTTTTGGATGTTCAGAGCAATAAGCCAAATGCGTTTCATGATATTGATCTGCTTGTTCTGCGTGCCCTGGCAGATAACATTGCTGTGGCAATCGAAGGCGCCAGAATGTATAACCGTTTGCAAGAACGAGCAGAACAGATCAGCGCGGTTTTCGAAGTCAGCCGTGCCATTAACTCCATCCTCGAAATTGACCCCTTGCTAGATCAGGTTGTTGAACTCATTCGGAAACATTTTAATTTTCCTTATGTTCACCTGTTCACGGTACATCTTGGACGGCGAAAGATAATTTATCGTACAGGCAGCGGCGCACGCAGTTCTGCCATGCGCGATATTGGATTCGCCTATGACCTGGATTCTACCTATGGCCTCATTCCCTGGGCAGTGCAAGAAAAGAGAACAATTCTCGCCAATGATGTGGAGAAAGAAGAACGCTACCGCCCTTCTCCATTATCGCCAGAGAATACACACTCCGAAATGGCAACCCCACTTGCCTTTGCAGGCACGGTATATGGCGTGTTGGATATCCAGAGCGATTTACCGAATGCATTCGATGAAGATGACAGATCCATCATTGAAACACTGGCAGGGAGTATTGCCATTGCTATTCGCAACGCCAATCTCTATCGGGCTGAGCAATGGCGTCGCGAGGTTGCTGATAGCTTTCGGGATGTTGCCAGCCTGATCTCCTCAAACATTATCCTTGACCAATTGCTGGATACCATTCTCACCCGGTTGGAGGCCAGTCTTCCTTGTGAAACCTCTGCTATCTGGCTTTTGAGCAATGACCAATCCAATCCTGATGAGCAAAAACCTATGCGCCTGGCATCAGCCCATGGCGTGATAGATGATGAAATTCAAAAGGTAGTGATAGAAGATGAGACGGTCAGGAGTTGGTTAAAACGAGCTACCGATTCGAAAGAGCCGATCATTCGTAAACCGGATGACCCCTATGGACCGCTTGGAAAAGCGCTGGGGTTTGAGCCTAATTATTCTTCCATCGCTGCACCTTTACGCGCGGGTGATGAAACATTGGGGGTTTTGACACTTGCTCATCATACGGATGGGCGGTATGGATCCGAAGCAGCCTTGATCTCTTCGACCTTCGCCAGTTATGCTGCGGTGGCTATCCAAAATGCCCGCTTTTTTGGTCAGGCTCAAGACCAGGCATGGATCTCTACTGTTTTGCTCCAGGTAGCTTCAGCCAGTCAGACTGCTGCAAATCCGGATGAGTTGTTGAACACTATAACTCGCCTTACTCCTTTGTTGGTGGGAGTAAAAAAATGTGCAGCATTCTTATTCGATGAAACCACGCGAAGCTATATCCTGAAATCCTGGTATGGTTTTGAGGTTCCAGAAGATGCACTGAATATCCTGGAACAAAAAAGCCTGGCATTCCTTGAAATGAAAGCCCGAATGGAACCCATCTTCTTGCAAGACCTGGAACTGGAAATCTTGCTTCCATACCGCTCTGAAAACGCCAATGAAACAAAGATCCTGTTTCCCTTATCAGCACATGGCACAATTTTCGGCGCCCTTTTAGTCATCCATGAACCTTCAGGTCAGCGTCTGGCAGAGCAAACTTTCAACGATGAAAAGTTCGCAATCCTGCAGGGTATTTCTCATCAGACAGCCACCATACTGGAAAACCTGCTTTTGATCGAAGCGCGAAATCAAGAAAGCTACGTAACCGAAGTCCTTTTGCAGGTGGCGCAAGCTGTGGTCAGCCAGAATGACCTGATGGATATTCTCGAAAACATTATTCAAATGATGCCCATTCTGGTTGGTATTGATATCAGCCTGGTGTATTTATGGGATGAAAATACCTACCGGTATCAACCTGCTAAAGCAGCTGCCACAAAAGTTGAATGGGTGGAAAAAATGATGAAAAAATCATTTTCTGTAGGAGAGAATCCATTACTGGATCAGGTGCGTCTCAAAGATAAACCGGTTTTCTATCCCATGCCTGAAGATGATATTGACCTGGATGAATGGCAGAACTACATTTGTTTTGAACTGGATGACGAAAAAAACGAAGAGATCCAGCAGCAAAATACACCGTTCTTTCTAGGATTTCCACTTTCGATGAAAGGGGAATTCTATGGAATTCTGTTGGCAAAAGAGCACCAGGCTTCTCCTTCGGTACGTGAGAAACGATTGGAGATCATCAACGGAATAGCCCAACAGATCTCTCTGGCTATTCAAAATGAACATTTCAATCGAGAGCGCGTTAACCAGGTAAGAATTAATAGTGAAATACAATTTGCCCGCCGTATCCAGGAAAACTTTTTGCCCGAAACCCTGCCTGAAGTACCCGACTGGACGCTTGCCATTCGTTGGAAGACTGCCAGAGAGGTTGGAGGTGATTTTTACGATTTGTACCAGTTCCCTGACGGCAGGGTTGTACTGGTGATTGCAGATGTTTCCGACAAAGGTATGCCTGCAGCGCTGTACATGACAGTGACCCGTACTCTTATCCGCAGTTATGCAGCCGAGTCAAAGACGCCTGCTGAAATTCTGCAAAAAGTGAATGATCAGCTTACCTCAGAGCGAAAATCCGCCATGTTCGTCACAGCGGTAGTAGCACTCCTTGACCCACAAAATGGGACTATGATATGCTCCAATGCGGGGCACAACCCTCCCATGATCCTTCGAAATAAAAAAGGAAAAGTCGAACGGATCCCTCATGGCGGTATTGCGCTGGGCGTAACAGAAGATTGCCAGTTGATAAACTACTCCACCATCCTGTCTCCTGGTGATAGCTTGCTTATGTATACCGATGGACTCACAGATGCCATTTCGAGTGAGGGAGAGTTGTTTGGTGAAGAACGATTGGTAACCCTGTTAAAGCAGTTAAATAAAAAACCAGCAGTGATGCTGCTGGATGAAATCGAAAAAGAAATATCCAATTTTGCAAAAGATACTCCTGCTTTTGATGATGTGACAATGGTCGCAATAGCCAGGAATACCCCTGATAATTCACTCGCCGAAGAATAATTCTTTCCAGATTTCCCAATTCGTTGCTTCGACTACAGTGGGTGCAGGTGTAGGTGTGGGAATGATCTGGGTACCTTCAGGTGGAATGGGAATGACGACTACATCACCAGGTTTTGCCATGTGCCCCTGCTCACGCGCCCATTCATCTACCGCCTTATCAGATTGGGCGTATGCAATTTTATCTTTCAGGCGAGCATTTTCATTAACAGAGTAGTCATACTGCGTCTGTGCGACTTCCAACTGGCTTTTCAATCTGAAAAGTTCTGACAGGCGTGAATTCATGTCCATCATTAAAAACCCTACTATTACCAGCACACCAACCAGCAGGATCTGCCTCTTTTCGATTTTTGGAAGCTTTTTCTCCATATGCATATCTTACACGAAACAGATTCATTACGCAAGACAGACGCTCTAGAACTCTTTTTCATTAAAACTATTTACAGCAAAGGGCGCGAATAGTACAAAGCATTGTTCTTCTTTTCGTGCTTTTAGTGTCTTTCGTGGTGATTATTCTTCTTCGGGTTTAGCGCAGGGGAAGCCAACTTGAAATAACAACCTATTCACGTTCCCCCTGCGCTAAACCCCTACGCAAAAACTGTCCTTGTGAGACTTGCGGTTTTTGCAAGTCGTGGCAATCTCATGTAGGAAATAGTGCGTTACGAAGGTGCCCCACAAAATGCCTTGTCATTCTGAAGGAGCGCAGCGACTGAAGAATCTCGCACCGAAAAGCCAGGGCAAGACCCTTCGGTCGTTCCTCCCTCAGGGTGACAGAACCGACGGGTTTAGCTTCGGGGAAGCCAACTTGAATTAACAATCCGTTCGTTTACCCCTTACTTCAAACCCTACTTTAAAACAAAAACCCGCAATTTGTAATTGCGGGTCAGTGCCGAAGGAGGGATTTGAACCCTCACGAGGAAATCCCACTACGCCCTGAACGTAGCGCGTCTGCCAATTCCGCCACTTCGGCTGGTAGAAAGTATTGTATCGGATTTTACCGTTTTGTCAATGCATATTTTAGAAATCAATAATACTGATACGGTAAAGGAAAACTCTTATGATCAATAACAAAACAGGGCGAAGAAATAATCTTTCGCCCTGTTTTGAATGTAACTCCCTTAGTTAACATGGATAACACGGGTACCCGCACGCAGGGTATCACCCACTGGGCAGCGACTTTCCATGAATCTCTTGAACTCTTCCACCTTTTCTTCAGGTGAATTTGATTTGATATTAATGGTGTAGCGGATATCCTGGAATCCAGGGCGTACACCTTCTTTCCCTTTCAAGAAACCATCGGTATCCAGGTCACCTTCTGATTCTACCCAGATATCCTGCAGGTCAATTCCCCTTGCTTTGGCGAAAGCTTCGCCTACGATCACCAGGCACGATCCTAATGAAACCAGGATATTCTCCACAGGATTGACGCCCTTATCAGTGCCACCCAGGCTTGCAGGTTCATCAAGGATCAGTTTGAAGTCACGTACTTCATTGATTACCTCTAAACCACCATTTCCTTTTCTGGAAACTGCTTTGAAAGTTGTTTTTGCCATAATTCATACTCCTCATTCTTCCAGCGACTTGCTCGCTTAATTTTCATGTAGAATAATAAAAGTCTTTCCTAATTGTCGCTAGATGACATTGTTTATATTAATTGTCATATTATTGTCATACTACCTATGCGCAGTTATCATATGTTTGACAATACCTTTCGCAAAGACTAAAATCACATTGGCTTATATTTTGCAACCGGATATTCCAACATGCTGAGATGGAAAGATAAAACTATCATTGGATTAACAGGCAACATTGCTACCGGCAAAAGCGTGGTACGCAAGATGCTCGAACAGCTTGGCGCATATGGCATAGATGCTGACGCTCTGGGGCATCGTGCAATGCTGCCTGACGCTCCTGGATATCACCCAGTCATTGATGCTTTTGGCAAGTGGATAGTCGCCGCGGATGGTACGATTGATCGTGCACGCCTGGGAAAAATTGTATTTAATGACATAGATGCCCTTACCGAGCTGGAAACTATCATCCATCCCCTTGTTTTTCAGGCAATTGATTACCTGATCCGGAAAGCAAAACAACATGTCATTGTCATCGAAGCAATCAAATTAATCGAATCTGGTATTGCGAAAGAATGCGACAGTGTTTGGGTCACAACGGTTTCACCCGATATCCAGATGCATAGGCTTGTCCAGAACCGTGGCATGAAGGTTTCAGAAGCTCGCCAGCGTATCAATGCACAAAACCCTCAATCAGAAAAAACCCAGGTTGCTGATGTAGTGATCAACAATTCTGGCTCTTTTACCGAAACATATGATCAGGTGGTAAATGCCTGGAAGAAGATCATCCCCATAGCTTACGCCGGAACCCGGTACCTGCCCACCCTTCCAAAATTAGATGCCGATTCCAGCAAATTGCTCGTTATCCGGGCAAAACCAGCCCACGCGAACCTGATAGCAGATCTATATAGCCGCTATGCACTTCGAAGCCAACCCATCACAACAGAACAGATCATGGCTGCGTTTGGTGAAAAAGCCTTTTTGCTATTACTGGCTCAACAAAAAGTAATGGGTTTACTGGGTTGGAAAGTAGAAAATCTCGTAGCTTGCACCACAGATATTGGAATAGATAGTACAATTCCTGCATCACAAGCATTAATTGCGCTTTTAACCGAAATGGAAAAAGCTTCGCACGATTTACAATGTGAAGCTTCCATTGTTACCGTGCCAGATGCTTTCTCCAAAATTGATAGCGTTTGGGATCAAATGGGTTACCAACTTCGTACACCCGAATCCCTGTCATTTCCCGCCTGGAAAGAAGCTGCAATGGAATGTACTGCTCCAGGTAAAAAAGTTTACTTTAAACAGCTTCGAGTAGACCGTGTCTTGCGACCAATATAAAAAACTGTGTCTGAATTACTGAACGAATTCCTTTTTCTCTTTCAACGCTTGAGCTGGACAAGTGTAATTGACCTGTTCCTGGTAACTGTTATCTTTTTTACCATATTGATCGCAGTACGAGACACGCAAGCAATGGTTTTAATGAGGGGCGTTATCCTTCTGGTGATCTTTCTTAGCCTGCTCACCAGTCTGGTAAACCTTCCTGCTTTTTCATGGTTGATCAAAACCATACTTCCTGCTTTACTGTTGGCAATTCCGGTTATATTTGCGCCAGAACTGCGTCGCGCCATGGAACGCCTGGGTCGAGCCGGCTTTACCAATATTTTCACGCATAAAGAAAAAGCGAGCAAACAGCTCATTCAACAAACCATTCGAGCCATAGTAACTGCTGCAGCACGGCTTTCTGCCAGGCAGCACGGAGCGTTGATCATCATGCAGCGGGTTGACAGCCTGGATGAATATGTACATACCGGCGTGAAAATGGATGCCGGTGTTACTCCTGAACTTTTACTTCAGGTCTTTTATCCCAATACCCCACTACATGATGGCGCAGTTATTATTTCCAATAACCATCTGACAGCTGCAGCCTGTGTCATGCCACTCTCTTCCAGCGGTATTCTAAATCGATCACCTGAGCGCCAGATGGGACTTCGACACAGAGCGGCGCTTGGGATTTCGGAAGCCAGCGATGCGATTGCTTTGGTTGTTTCTGAGGAGACTGGATCCATTTCCATTGCCCACTCAGGCCGTATGATCCGTCGTCTGGATAGTGAGCGTCTTGAAAATATTCTTATGGCTTTTTACATCCCCGAACAATCCAGCACCCCCAGTCATATTCTTAGCCGCTTTTTGAATATTATCAAAACGAAAGGCAAGCTGGAGGAATAAGTGTCAATCCTGCGCAGCATTTGGAAGAATATCCCCACTTTTCTTTTGGCGTTTGCATTATCCATCACCATCTGGATATCTGCAGTTACTGAAAACGACCCAACAGAAGAACGTATATATTCAAAACCAGTGACCGTAGAACTTATTGGGCAGGATCCCAACCTGGTGCTGACAAATACACCTGAAGAGCAATTATCACTAACCATGCGTGCACCTGCTTCAGTATGGGATCAACTCAACAGAGAAAATTCCCCTGTCAGGGCTGTGGTTGATCTATCAGGATTGGAGCCTGGAACTCATAATTTACCCGTGCAGGTACAGATCGCTATTCGACCCATTGAAATAGTCAGTTATTCTCCTTCTTCATTGGATGTGTCTTTAGAAGTTCTTTCCAACCAGAGTTTTCCGATCCAGATAACCCAAAGAGGAGAACCGGGAGTTGGATACGAAGCAGCAGAAGCAGCCATCAATCCCACAGTGGCAAATGTTAGTGGACCAGAAAGCCTTGTAAAGAAAGTCACCCAGGTAAGAGCAGTATTGGATCTTAATAATGCAACGGAAGATATTAATCGCAGTCTGGTGTTGCAGGCTCTTGATGCAAATGAAAGTGTTATCAATGGATTAACGATCACACCTGATAAAATTGACCTTAATGTAAGCGTTACCCAACGAGGTGGGTATCGTAATGTGGTAGTTAAAGTAGTTGTGAATGGAATAGTTGCTCCCGGCTACCGGGTCACCAATATTTCGGTTTTTCCTCCTGCCATCACAGTCTTTTCATCTGATCCACGGCTGGTAGATAACCTGCCCGGATATGTTGAAACCACCTCTTTGGATTTGACTGGCGCAAAAGATGATCTGGATGAAAAAGTACCCCTGCTATTACCTGCAGGTATCTCTGTAGTAGGTGACCAATTGGTAGAAGTTCAGGTTGGTGTTGCTGCCATTGAAGGCAGCCAAACTTTTGAAAATATGCGCATCACCATCATTGGGTTAGAGAACGGTCTGCAAGCTACCGCTTCTCCAGATGTAGTGGATGTCATTGTTTCTGGCCCCCTGCCCGAGCTTGAAAAATTAACAGCTCAAAATATTCAAATTATTCTTGATTTGACTGGAGAAAAAGTAGGAAAGATCAACCGTACCCCACGAGTTGAATTTCCCAGCGAAGAGATCCGCCTGGAATCATTACTACCTTCTTCAATTGAAATCACTATCAGCAAGATTGGAACAACCAATCCTTGATACCAGGATGAAAATATGTCAAAACCAGTAGTTGCATTAGTTGGCCGACCAAATGTCGGAAAAAGTACTTTATTCAATCGCCTTGCAGGTGAACCGTTAGCAATTGTAGACGATA
>JBDKSY010000308.1:0-4583 GCA_039680395.1 Anaerolineaceae bacterium
TGGCATGGTCCAAATATTACCACGGCAGTTTCAATGGTTCACCCGCTTTAGTTAACGCTCTATCTCGTTCAGCCAGTAATCCAGCAATTTCCTTTTCATCCTGCTGGCTCAAATGAATATCACTTGCGTGAATAGTTTCGTCTAATTGAGATGGTCTTCGAGCTCCAACAATTGCACCTGTAACTTCCATTCTACGAAGCACCCAGGCAATAGCCAGTTGTGATAGGGAACATCCCATTCTTTCGGCTATAGGTTTTAATCCATCTACAAGAGTAAGGTTGATCTCCAATCTTTTTCCTTGAAATTCTGGATCAGCATGGGTCCGCCAATCTTCCTTCTCCATTTTTTGCAGCCGTTCTCTAGTTAGCTTACCGCTTAACAATCCAGAACGCATAGGGCTGTATGTGATAACGCCAATATTATTGGCAGCACAAAATGAAAGAAGTTCATCTTCTACACCACGCACCAGCATGCTGTAGGGAGGCTGATAGGATGCTACGGGATGGATCGCTTGACATCGCTTGATCTGCTCGATGTTAAATATTGAAACCCCACCGTAACGCACTTTTCCCTCTTTGATCAGATCAGCAACCACACCCCACCCTTCTTCAATATCTTCATCGGGGAAAGGTTTATGGATTTGATAAAGATCGATAACATCCACTTTCAATCGCCTCAAACTGTTTTCCGCTTCTTTTTTCAGGCTGCCAGCCTTCAGTACACACTCAAAATTCCAGCCATCTGCTGCGGTTTTTAAACCACCTTTGGTGGCAATAAACGCTTTATCCCGTTTTCCCTCAAGAGCTTTTCCGACAACTTCTTCGGCATGACCATACCCGTAAGCAGCGGCAGTATCAATCCAGTTAATTCCTAAATCCAGTGCATGGTGGATAGCAGAAATTGAATCCTCGTCTTCCTGACCTGCCCAACCATAAGACCATTTTTCTCCGCCAAAAGCCCAGGCACCCAAACCCATTACAGATAGAGAAAGCTCTGTATATCCCAATTTTTGATAACGCATAAGTTTCACCTCAAAGAGAAATGATACCTTTGTGATTCTAGCCAAATGCGACCATGTTGACAAGTGAATTCTCACTTGCAACTGGAAATACCAAATCGCTAAAAAACAAAAAAAATCGTTTTCATCAATATGTATATAATAAATGTAGTGGGTGATCTTCAACACATTCATGGTTGGGAAAATTATTCACAAAGCGTTTGATCATACCAGTTCTTTAAGAAATCCTAGTGCTACACAAGTATCGGCATTATTATTTCAACATTTTGTCAACATGGAGGAATCAATGAGTAAAAAGGATTTGTATACAGAATTGTGTAAGTATTATGAATTCATGCTGGGGGAATTACCAAACAAAGAAAAATTCATCGAAGCACTTAAGCAAACCATAACTGAAGACGAATTAAAAGTATTTTTCCTTCTGCCTTTTAATGGCAGTATTCTTCACGATAAATTAGTAGCAAAAGCGTCCAAAGTGAATATTTCAGAAAGTGAAATGGTCAAAGTACTGAAACGCATTGCGCCAGAAGGGTATATTCTTACCTATGATACTCCTGCCGGTCGCAGTTACGAACGCGGTAATCCAGTTTTTATGTCAGAGCAACAGGTGCGCAAGCAATCGGAGTCGAATGCCAGAACCATCTTTGCAAATTTTATGGATGTCATGATCGAAAGTTCTTCCGTTTCCAACACAAACAAAACGCCCTATTATCGAGTCCTTCCGGTGGAGCATACATTAACAGGCCGAACTGTCGAAGAAACCATCACACTGGATATTCCTGTTCCAGATCCGCGGCAGGTACTTCCTATTGATGTGGTTACAGAGATGGTCAAATCTCAATCACTTGTTGGTGTAGCAGAGTGTTTTTGTCGAAAAGCCCGCAAGGTGGTGGGAAAAGAATGCCAGCATCCACTGGAAACTTGTTTTGTGTTCAATGAATTTGCTGAAGGTTTGATAGATTGTGGATTGGCGCGAAAGATCACAACAGATGAAGCACTGCAAATACTCAGGCATTGTGAAGAGGTAGGTTTGGTTCATAACGTAGATAATGCTGAAGGTCATCTACGTACCTTATGTAATTGCTGTTCCTGTTCGTGTGTCGTGTTGAACGTGGTCAACAATGGCGGTACAAATGCGGGAGGTCCTTCTCGCTTTCTAGTTGCTCATGATGAAGATAAATGTATCGCCTGTGAAGAATGTATAGCCACGTGTCCGACAAAATCCATGCATAAGGAGAATGGCAAGATGGTGTTCAACTCTGCAACCTGTCTTGGCTGCGGTTTATGTACTTCCAAATGCAAACAGCATGCAAATCACATGGTAGAGCGAAAAAAGTACCCCCGAATCTACCCTACCCACAAAGACCTCTGGGGTCAGATTGGAAAAGAATCGATAATAGGAATCCTTAAAAACAAGGTTCTTGGCAAATAGATAAGAAGCACACAAGCAGTTCTTTATGCCTGTACATCGTTCATAGTAAATAATCTATTAATTAGTTCATACTTTTCATCAGGAGTAACCTATCGAATTAACGAAGAAACTACATGCATTTTTTGTATTGACAAAGACAAAATAGTTGCAAATCGTATGGAAGAAAACTGGCAAAATGGTGATTATTAAGAAATAAACCTTGATAATTCCTGTTTTTATGAATCCTTTGACGGATTCCAATTAAATGATTATAATCACGGTTTGCAACTATCAAAACAGGAGTAATGTATGGAAATGGGCGTTCAGGCAACAGATGCAGGAACCATTAAACCAAAAATGCAATTCACAGGAAAGGTAACAAAAATCAGCCTGGCAGGCGCCCTGGTAGATATTGGTACCAATCAACCCGCAGTGATGCATATTTCACAAATGGTGACCCTTAAAGAAGGGGAACAAATCCGGAAGGTGGAAGATGTTCTTACCGTGGGACAAGAAATCACCTGCTGGGTGCGCCGTGTTCGTGAAAATCGGGTTGAATTGACCATGATCAAACCCCTTGCACTAGAATGGCGCGATATTAAATCTGGTATGACGGTAAAAGGGAATGTTGTACGGCTGGAGAAATTTGGTGCCTTTATTGAAATTGGCGCTGAACGACCCGGTCTTGTTCATGTGAGTGAACTTTCACATGAATACGTACGTACACCTGGCGATGTCGTCAAAGAAGGGGATGAAGTTGAGGCTCAGGTACTCGAAGTAGACCGCCGCAAGAAACAGATCAAATTGAGTATGAAAGCTCTACAGCCACTTCCCGAACCAGTTCAGGAACCTGTCAAAGAAGAAACTCATGGTGCTTTTGAAGGTGAACAACGTGGCAGAGGTGGAAGGCACAGCAAACAAGGCAAATCTGATGAATCGGTAGAAATTACCCGTAATGAAGCAGGTGACATCGTTTTGCAGGGTGAGCCAGAATTAACCGCAATGGAAATTGCGTGGCGCGAAGCACAGTTCAAAGCAAAATCTCGCCGTCAGGAACAGAAAGCACGCAGGAAGAAATCATCTGATAATGAACAGGATGATATTTTATATCGAACACTGGAGCATAAGAGTAGATCAGGACAGTAACTTTGAGAAAGTATCCTGATTTAATTTTTTTTGAATAAACATCCCGGTGGGGAGAGCCAACAAAATGGCTCTCCCCACCTCTATTGTTAACTGGTGTTATTGTTTTTCAAGGAGGACATAATGAAAGCAAAATTTATATTTTTCACCGGTGGCGTGGTCAGTTCTGTTGGAAAAGGTGTAACTGCTGCTGCCACTGGTCGCTTATTAAAAGAACGTGGGTATAAAGTCGCAGTGCAGAAACTGGATCCATATATCAATGTGGATCCTGGCACAATGAGCCCTTATCAACATGGCGAAGTGTATGTACTGGATGATGGAGCGGAAACCGATCTCGACCTGGGACATTATGAACGCTTCATAGATGTTCGATTAAGTAAGGTGTGCAATATCACCACAGGTCAGGTTTATGCTGAGGTCATCAGCAAAGAACGCCGTGGAGATTATTTGGGAGGAACCATTCAGGTCGTTCCCCACATCACCAATGAGATCAAGCAGCGTATCGGAATGGTCGCTAAAGAAACTGGGGCTGAAATTATTCTCGTTGAAGTTGGTGGCACAGTGGGAGATATTGAAAGTCAACCATTCCTTGAGGCAATTCGCCAGTTGCGCAGCGACCTTGGAAGAGAAAATACTTTATACATCCATGTTACCTGGCTGCCATATATTGGCGCCACGGATGAATTAAAGACAAAACCTACGCAACACTCCGTTCGCGAGCTCCGCTCCATTGGTATTTCACCTGATATGATCATCGCCCGCTCTGATTATCCAGTGGATGTCTCTCTACGCGAGAAAATTGCGCTCTTCTGTGATGTTGACCTGAAAGCAGTTGTGCCAATGGTCACTTCAAAGATCCTCTATGAAGTTCCTCTTCTGCTGGAAAAAGCTCAGGTAGCAGACTACATCCTCGAACGGTTCAAAATGGAGCCCCGCCAGAAACCAGATTGGAGCGAATGGGAAAACCTGGTAGCAGAAGTAAAAAGAGAAAAACCGATTGTTAAGGTAGGC
>JBDKSY010000309.1:0-2833 GCA_039680395.1 Anaerolineaceae bacterium
CGCAGGAGTGTCAGCGCCACCGCCCCGCCCAGCGAAAGAGAAACAATATGCGCTTTCCCATGCGGTGTTTTCTCCTTAATAATCTCTGCCACCGCCCGTGCTGACCCTTCGAGGGTGAAGGGAATATCCTGGCTCTTGCCATGCCCCGGCAGGTCAGGTGCCAGGCAATGAAAATCGGGCAGGTGCTCGATTACCGGTAACCATGAAGCATGGCTCAATCCGCCGCCATGAAGAAATACAACAGCTGGATCAGAAGGATTGCCTTGTTCGTATGTATAGATCATATTTCAAACCACCTTTTTTACTGCCGGATTGTTCAAGTTTCATTCTATCGCTGCCTGAGTGGGCAAACAAAAAAACGTTCTCACTTCATGTAATAATTAATTCTAACCCAGAAAAAGGTTTCTTTACTGGTGTGCTCCAGACTCCCCCCAAGACTGGATCCTTCTTTATCCCTTATCTGCCTGATCACTTTTTACCTGATCTGATGATCCCGCAATCGCCAATATCATGATGGGGATGTGCCTTTCTCCGGCGCGCTGCTTGTACAGTGGAAAACCAGGGTAAGTATCTACCGCGTAGTGCCAAAACCGCTCATATTCTTCACCACAGGCTTCATGAGCGGTATACGTTTTGACTTGCCCTTGTATCGAACAGGTGGCAATCGGATTTCTTTTAAGATTAAAATACCAGGCAGGGTGATGATCCTGTCCCCAGTTCGATGCTATAACAGCCAACAGATTGGGATCACCTGCGTCGCGAATCCCCAAAACCGGCAGGGTGCGGGGTAGCCCGCTTTTAACGCCAGTAGTGGTCAACACCACTACTGGTAATCCGGTAAAGATGCTCGATAAGGTCGCTCGTCCATTGCTCAGCTTGAGAAAAATCCTATCCAAATGATGCAGAGCACGGGCAAAGAACCAGGCGCCTGGGCGGGATGATGCGAATTTCTGCATTAAGGAATGAAAGAGAGAGTAGTGTCGTTTAGCCATATTCACCTCGATTGATGCGCGGAATATCCACGGCTTTCAGACAATTCGTCATTCTGACTCTCGCATCCTTGCAGAAATTATTTTGAATCAATTTATGAGATGGCTATCCTGCATTAATGCGAGGTCATCATGAGCGAAGAAATACATCCCCCGATAGCATTATTATATCCACGAAAAAACGAATTGCACCTGCAGATGGAATTCTTTCTCCCTTCACTTCTTTACGCTAACCTCGTGGTTTACCTGGTGTTGGATTGTATAGTCTATATCGCGCCAAGGATCGTCTCTGGATGATGAAAATATTCCTGCGCAATCTCGTAATATCTGCCGGCGTGCAACCCATCCATGAGAGCATGGTGTCCCTGTACCCCCAAAGGCATCTTGATCCGTTCCCCTTCTTCAAAATACTTTCCCCAGGCGATGCGCGGTACCGAATCCGAAGGGTCCAGGCGCATGGGATGCATGAAACCTGTAAAAGACACCCACGGCACAACGGTCATGAAGAGCAGATCATCCCGATCTTTATCTTCTTCTGAAAGTCGGGGGCGCTGCTGCACATCAGCAATCTTGATGGCAGATTCACGCGCAAAGGTTGCGAAATCATCGACATACTGCAAAGAACAAAAGCTGAATACACCATCATTTCCCATGATGGTCGAGGAGGGGTGCACAATATCGTGTTCGATCACGGCATCACCACGGATGCGGTAACGAAATTCAGGGATCTGATTGGCGGTTCGGGCGAGTAAATAGACAACCGCGATGTGAAAAGAAATGCCTGTTTCTTTCACATAATTACGAAAAGCGGTGATTTCGACATTGGCACACAGGCTGAATTGCGGGTATTCATACTTTCTGAACAATTCGAAATGCTCACGCCTGGGCCAGGTTTGCATATCAATGGTGCGGATGGTTCACCTCCAGAGGATCTAAGTTCCAGACATAATTGTACAACAGCATGGGATGTAAAAGCTTTTTGCTATGAGATTGATTCACCTACAGTAACAGCCTAAATTTCATTGCGAGATCTGCATTTTTATAAAATAAATCACATCGTGATACAGGTTGTTATATCATTCTCTGAACGAAGCGAGTGAAGCCTCACCAGACATGGTATGGGTGAGAAACTGGCGTTGAAAAATCAGGGCAAGATTCTCACCAGCACTGCGTCTGGTGCAGTGTCGCTGCGCTCAGAATGACGATATTTTTTAGTCAATGTTTAAAGTCCTTGCTTTTTGGGTGAAAGCAATCTCATGATAACCAGATTTCGGAAATTTCCAAAATTTCCGAAGTCTGGTATTGAAGATCTTCTCATTTCGCTTTATCGCCTAATTTTTCGTCATTGCAAGCCTGTTTTTTAGGCGAATCAATCTCGCGTTTTTCTTGGTAATTATTTCTTCTCGATTATTCCATTGCGCGTGTCTTTAACAAATTGATTAGCACATCCAGGAATGGATTATTCATCGCAGTGGTTCCTGTAGTTGTGGTGGTTGTATCGGTTCCATCTGTCTGAGTGCCAGTACCTGGCATGACACCACCGATTCCCATATCACTACCACTGGGCATACCTGCGCCGCCGCCCATTCCACCCGCCATACCGCCAGGACCACCAGCTCCGCTGCCCATATCACCACCTGGGACTTCCATATCACCGCCAGGAAATCCCGTATCATTCCCTGGCATTTGATCTGTTGTGCTCCCTGGAGTACTGCTAACACCTGGTCCAAAACCCATAGTTACACCCAGGTCACTGGCGATTGTTGACATATCTTGATCGGAGAGATCCATCGCATTGATCGCCTGCAATTGAGCAGAGGTCAGAGTGTCCTGAATCTGTTGAT
>JBDKSY010000310.1:0-4305 GCA_039680395.1 Anaerolineaceae bacterium
AGGCGTCTTGAGATTGCCCGTGCTTTAGCGATCAACCCTAAACTGCTTCTTTTGGATGAACCTGCAGCCGGTATGAATGCCGAAGAATCCAATGATCTATGCGGGTTTGTATTTGATCTACACAAAAAATTTGACCTGACTATTTTCTTGATCGAGCACCATATGGATGTTGTCGTTAAGTTATGTGACCGCATCACTGTATTGAATTTTGGACAAATGATCTGCGAAGGCACACCCGATGAGGTGATCAAGAATAAAAGTGTGATTGATGCATACCTGGGAGAGGAGAATACCCATGCTTGAAATTACCAATCTTGAAGCAAGCTATGGTGGCATTCGAGCCCTGCGTGGCATTAGCCTTCATGTAGAACAGGGAGAAATTGTTGCGGTATTGGGCTCCAATGGGGCTGGCAAATCTACCCTGCTTAAATCCATTTCATCGGTTGTGAAACCAACTGCGGGTGATATTAAATTCGAAGGGAAACCTATTCCCAGGTTACCCTACAAGGTTGTGGAAGCAGGGATTGTCCATGTTCCAGAGGGACGCCAGATCATTCCCAACCTGACGGTATATGAAAACCTGATGATTGGTTGTTTTTTGAGAAAAGACAACGCCCAAATCCAGAAAGACCTGGAAATTGTGTACTCCTATTTTCCAAGGCTTCTCGAAAGAAAGAACCAATACGGTGGTTTACTTTCAGGTGGCGAGCAGCAAATGCTGGCATTGGGACGAGGGCTGATGGGAAAACCAAAAATCATGATGCTGGATGAGCCTTCTCTAGGTCTTGCTCCAATCATTGTGAATCAAATTTTCGAACTTCTTTCCAGCTTTAACCGCGAACAAGGTCTCACAATATTAATCGTAGAACAAAATGCATATAAAGCGCTCTCGATTGCCACTCGCGGTTACATAATGACCACCGGTGAAATTACCGCAGAAGGTGACGCAAAAGCACTCATCGCAAGGCAAGATATGAAAGATATCTACCTTGGCCGGAAAGAGGGAAGCCTTTAGTTTTACAACAATTATCGGATAAGGAGTATCGCATGAAAGGCATTGGTGTTGGTGTCTGGTCTTTTGGTATGGGAACTGATCGTTATGTAGGGAATGGATATAAACCATACATGAAGGTGGAAGAACGGGTAGCACAAATTGCCAAACTTCCCAATGTGACTGGCCTCGAAGTTACCTTCCCAAACGAAGTTGATACAAAATCTACCAAACAATTCAAAGCATTGCTGGATCAACATGGTTTGAAATTATGCGGTATGGGTGTTGAAATCGTATGTGATGGTCAATGGAAAACTGGTTCATTCACTTCTCCCGACCCCCAGCGACGTGAAAAAACTATCAGTATGGTGCGCGAGGCGATGGATGTTGCCGCCGAGTTTGGCGTTTCTACCGTCAGCCTTTGGCTTGGGCAGGATGGGTTTGATTATGTGTTTGAAGAAGATTATGAATTTGCCTGGAACAGCCTGGTAGAAGGGCTGCGCACTGTTGCCAACCACCGTCCTGATATTCAACTTGGGCTGGAATATAAGACCAGTGAACCAAAAATGGCGAACTATGTCAATTCAGGTGGAAAAGCTCTTGCACTGGCTTATGCAACAGGAAAGAAGAATGTTGGCGTCACTTTGGATGTTGGGCATGCACTCAATGCACGTGAGAACCCGGCTGAAATTGCTGCCGTTTTATTGGCAGAGAAGCGGTTGTTCCATCTCCATCTCAATGATAATTACGCCTGGGCGGATGATGACATGCCTGTAGGTAGCGTTCATCTTATTCAATTTCTCGAACTCTTTTATTGGTTAAAGAAAATGAATTATGATGGCTGGCTCTCATTAGACCTCTACCCTTATCGTGATAATCCCACTGAAGCCTGCCGCACATCGCTTCATTTTATTGAGAAATTACAGAACCTGGTGGATCAACCTGGTTTCGACAAAATGGTGGAAAGCAATCGTTATGCCGGCAGCCGCTCTGTGCGATCGATGTATGAGTTATTGATGGGTAAATAAGAGGAGAGATGGCATGAAAGCAGCCAGATATTATGGTCATAAAGATATACGCGTTGAAAATATCCCTGTTCCTGTAATTCCTAAAGGATTTGTTCAGGTAAGGATCGCCTGGGCTGGCATTTGCGGCACTGACCGCCATGAATATACCGGTCCGGTTTGGATACCGATAGAGAAACCTCACCGCATTACAGGTCAAAAAGCACCCATTACACTTGGTCACGAACTTTCAGGCGTAATCGTTGGATTGGGCGAGGGTGTAAATGGCTGGCATGTAGGAGATCGGGTTACTGCCAGTGGAAATATTTATTGTGGTGAATGTGATCTGTGTAAAAGTGGCAGAGTCAATCTGTGTGAAAATTTGGCATTCAATGGAATTGGTTGCGATGGCGCATTTGCTGAATACGTTAATCTGCCAGCCTACCAGTTATATTTAGTACCCAATTCAGTCACCCTTGAGCAGGCAGTATTGGCAGAACCTCTTGCCTGTGGCTGGCATGCCACCCAGATGATGGGTGATATGCAAGGGAAGAATGTTGCAGTGGTTGGCCCCGGCATTATTGGCATCAGCTGCGTCATTGCCGCTCATGCTGCTGGAGCCAAAGAGATTATGGTTTCGGGCATTGGGCGTGAAAATGAAGCGATTGCCCGGCAGATGGGTGCCACCCATTATGTTGACAGTCGCGAACTGGATCCCATCGCTGAGGGGAAGCAATTAACCGGGAAACCCGGGTTTGATGTGGTATATGAATGTGTGGGGGTTCAGCCTTCATTGAATACTTCTCTGGAGCTGCTGCGTAAAGCGGGAAAATTAATGCAGATGGGTGTCTATGAAAAGATGCCGATGTTCAATATGAATATTTTCCAGGAGGGTGAGCGAACTCTCTATTCATCACAGGCTTATACCGATGAGATTCGTGATGTACTTAAAATGATGGAAAAACACACTTTGCCTGTAGAAAAATTGATCACTGCAAAAATATCTCTGGATCGTATTGTGGAAGATGGATTTGAAGAATTACTCCGCAATCCTTCCAAACACGTCAAAATTGCAATTCAAATCAAACCGATTGATTAATAATTTGAAAATAGGTCTTAAGAGGTAAATCAAATGGATACCAAAAATAAAAAATTTGCAACACGCGCTGTTCATGCCGGGCAACATCCCGACAAGGAAACTGGTGCACTGGTTTCCCCAATGTATTTGACAAGCACTTTTGTTTTCACTCCTGAAAAAATGGAACGATACATCCATGGCGATAAAGAAGGCATCTTCACGTATGGTCGTTCGCGCAACCCAACCCAAAATGGCTTCCAGGAAAAAATTGCTTCTTTGGAAGGTGCTGACATGG
Source organism: Anaerolineaceae bacterium (assembly GCA_039680395.1). Lineage (GTDB taxonomy): Bacteria > Chloroflexota > Anaerolineae > Anaerolineales > Anaerolineaceae > UBA4782. The sequence goes on from JBDKSY010000310.1 coordinate 3,369, forward strand.
CACTGGCAACCGCTTCTGGCATGGCGGCTATTTCAACTTCATTGTTGGCAGTAGTACATGCTGGTGATCATATCATTTCATGCAAGACTGTATACGGTGGCACCTTTGCTTTGTTTACCAGCGTTTTCCCTGAACTGAACATTGAGGTTACCTTCCTTCCTGAGATGACTCCTGAAGCCCTGGATGCAGCAAAACGCCCGAACACTAAAGTTGTCTATATGGAAACCATTCTCAACCCCACCCTTGAAGTACTGGACCTCGATCCAATTTACGCCTGGGCCAAGAAGAATAAAGTGATGTCATTCGTTGACAATACTTTCACTACCCCTTATCTTTACCGGCCTATTGAACACGGAGCTGATGTTGTCGTCCATTCCACTACCAAATACATCAATGGTCATGGCGATCATATTGGTGGCGCAATTGTCTGCGATAAAAAATTCCATGAGAAAGTTCGTAGCGGCGTATATCAAGAGTTGGGACCTGTGCCGAGCCCCTTCGCCTGCTGGCTGGGTTTACGTGGATTGAAAACTCTTCACCTGCGCATGAAAGCACATTGCGAAAATGCCATGAAACTTGCTGAATGGCTCGAAAAACAGCCAAAAGTAACATCCGTTTCATACCCTGGATTGAAGAGTCACCCACAGCACGATTTAGCGAAAAAACAGTTCACCGATGGTTTTGGTGGGATGGTTGGTTTCTGCGTAAAAGGTGGCATCGAAGAAGCCAAGAATTTGATCAACCACATGGAAATGGGTTACTATGCCGTTTCTTTGGGTGACCTGGATACCCTGGTCGAGCAGCCTGCAACCATGACCCATGGTAAAATGCCAAAAGAACAACGCGAAGCCATGGGAATTAAAGATTCCTATATCCGTGTGTCTGTAGGTGTTGAAGACGTTGAAGATATTATTGCGGATATTGAACACGCATTGAC